>JAGTUW010000273.1 GCA_018224345.1 Bacteroidota bacterium | reverse complement strand
CTGCCCGCCAACAGCAGAAATGCATCCAGTATCTCGTCCGCCCGCTGTGTCGCCTTTTCTTTCATGATGAAGAAATATATTTGAACAAATCATTCAATTGTTTTAGATTACGAAATAATGCGTGGATTATCAACTGCGCGTGTCCTGATCTGAAATCGACGGGGATGCGACCCGTTTTCGCCCCGGGTCGCTTCGGAAGGAGAGGGAAAGAGGAAATCGTATGACGAAACAGTTTTTTCTCCTGCTGTTTATACTTGTCGCCGCACAGTGCCGGCTCGCACTGCATTGCAGCGCACAGCAGATTCTCGATCTCGGTCTCGATGATGCCCGGCGCCATGCCCTGGAACACAATACATCTCTCGCCAATGCCGGTCTCTCCGTCGACAATGCCCGGGCACAACTCAGAGAAGCCGTCGCGCAGGGACTCCCGCAGGTCTCCGCCACGGTGGACTATTCGAACTTTTTCGGATCCACGGTCAGCCTGGGCAACTTTCCCGGTATGGAAATCGAATTCAATCCGACCAGCAACCTGGGGATTTCCGTCAGCCAGATCATCTTCAGCGGCAGCTATATCGTCGGCGTTCAGTCGGCGAAACTCTATCGCGAAATGATGGAAACGAACAGGGAGAAAACAAGAAACGATATCCTGGCGCAGGTGACGCAGGCCTATTGCCTGTGCCTGATTTCCGAACGCATGCAGGGGGTCGTCAGGGACAACCTGAAGAATATGCAGGATATGCTGGACAAATCGAAAGCGCTGCTCGACGCCGGGATGTCGGAAGAACTCGACCATGACCAGTTGACCGTGCAGGTGAGCATGCTGTCCGATGCCCTCCGCGCTGCCGATCGTCAGACGGAATTGTCCCGCAACATGCTGCGTCTGCATCTCGGACTCACGGCGGAACAGGAGATCCGGCTGACAGATGATATCGAAACCATTGTCGCGACGACGGATTTCGACGGCGCACTCGCGCAGCCGTTCTCACTTGAGATGCATCCCGAGTACAGAATGATGGCCTTGCAGAGCGATATCGCGAAACGTCAACTGCGTATGCAACAGAGCAGCTTTCTGCCGACGATCGCCGGGTTCTATAATTTCACGGAGAAATTGCTGAAACCGGAATTCGACATCACACCGAAACATGTCATCGGCCTCAACCTCAGTCTGCCGCTGTTCACCAGCGGCGCACGCCTGTCCCGTATCGACCAGGCGAATGTGGAGTTGAGAATCGCCGAGAACCAGAAGAAGCTGCTTTCACAGGAATTGCAGCTCAGGGAAAAACAACTGCGCTTCAACCTCAACAACGCGATGGAACAATATGAAAGCCAACGCGCAAATCTGCGTGTATCGCGTAAAGTCCATGCCGGAATGAAACTCAAATTCGAACAGGGAATGATCTCCGGCCTGGACCTGACCACGGCGAACAACAATTTCCTCCAGGCGGAAAACAGCTACCTGACAGCGTTGCTGCAACTGATGGAAGCACAGGTGGAATTCGCACGGTTGAGAAATTCCCTCGCGGAATGAGGCCGTGTCGATGGAAGATGGATATGAGCTGCCGCACTGCAACAAAGGACTATGAACGACCATGAATTCTTTCAGAAATCTTCTCCTTCTCACTGCCGTCCTTTCTCTCTGCCTGGCGACGGGCGGTTGTTCCCCGTCCGGTGATGATGATCAGGCAGACGGCACGGCGGACAGCCTGCGCAGCGAACCAGTGCGCATCATCGAGATGCAATACACGGAGATCGCGCGCCGCGTGACGTATTCCGCACACCTGCATGCACAGGATGAAGTGCATCTGGCGCCGGCTTCTCCCGGACGCGTCGATCGACTGCATGTCGATGTCGGAGACAGGGTGCGCAAGGGACAACTGCTGGTGGAAATGGACAGTACGCAGTTGCAGCAGGCTACGGTGCAGTTGCGCAGACTGGAAACCGATTTTCGCAGACTCGATACACTGCGCAAGGCCGGGAGCGTCTCACAGTATCAGTTCGATCAATTGAAGACGCAACTCGATATCGCCCGCAGCAATGTGTCCTTTCTCCGTGACAATACCACACTGCGTGCTCCGTATTCCGCTACGGTCTCCGGCAGATATTACGAAAGCGGGGAAATGTACTCCGGCGCTCCGACGACACCCGCCGGCAAGGCGGCTGTGCTCTCCCTGGTGAATACCGACCGCCTCAAGGCAATGATCAACGTGGCGGAACGCTACTATCCGCAGGTGAAAACAGGGCTGGAGGTGGATATCCGCGCCGATGTGTACCCCGACCGCTCTTTCAGCGGCCGGGTGACGACGGTGCATCCCACCGTGGATCCGGCTACGCGTACATTCACGGTTGAAATCACCGTGCCGAATACCGCGGAGCTGCTGCGTCCGGGTATGTTTGCCCGTGCCGTGCTGGACCTCGAACGTGTCCGCGCATTTCTCGCACCCGCTATTGCGGTCATGAAGCTGCAGGGCTCTGATGAACGTTTTGTGTTTCTGGAAGAGGCAGGGATGGCGCGCAGAGTGACCGTCGCATTGGGCGACCGGCACGACGACCAGGTCGAAATTCTGTCCGATGCCATCGAGGCAGGTGACCATCTGATCGTCGCCGGACAGTCGAAACTGGTCGATCAGACACCCGTCACCGTCCAACACTGAGCAGCTTCAACATCCATTTCCCCGAGAGCAAACCCGGTATCGCACATGAGCATTTATAAACGCGCCGTCGAACGACCGATCACCACGGCGATGGTGTTTACAGGAATCATCGTGATGGGTATCTATTCTATTATATATATTCCCATCGCGCTTTTTCCGGATATGGAACCGCCCTCCGTGACCGTCATGACGGTGTATTCAGGCGCCGGCGCAAGCGACATCGAAAAGAATGTCACCCGTCCGATGGAAGACGCACTCAATACCGTCGAGAATCTCAAGGAAATCTCTTCGGTTTCGAGTGACAATCTTTCTGTCATCAACCTCGAATTCGAATGGGGGATCAATCTCGACGAAGCCACGAATGAAATACGTGACGTGCTCGATCTTGTGCGCAATGGACTGCCTGAGGATGTCGAGCGACCGACCATTTTCAAATTCAACACGAGCATGATTCCCATTCTCTTCTATGCGGTGACCGCGGATGAGAGCTATGCCGGCCTGGACCGCATACTCGAGGATCAGATAATCAATCCGCTCAACCGTATCGAAGGTATCGGTTCCGTCAGCCTCATCGGGACGCCGGAACGGCGCATCTATGTCGAAGTGGATCCTGTCCGGCTCGCTGCCTGGAATCTGACGATAGAACAGATCGGCAATGCGATACGCGCCGAGAATATGAATCTTCCGGCAGGAAATCTGAAAATGGGCATGATGGACTATCAACTCCGCGTGGAAGGGGAGTTTGCCGAAAGCCGGGAGCTGGGGGAACTTGTCGTCAGCCAGTTCGGTGGTAAATCCGTGCTGCTGCGTGATGTCGCGCAGGTGCGTGATTCTCTCAAGGATATGTCCATCATCGAACGTATCAACGGCCGCAAAGGCATGCGTATGTTCGTGATGAAGCAATCCGGCGCCAACACCGTGCGTATCGCACAGGATGTCAAGGACGCCATCAGCGAGCTGAAGGCGGACCTTCCGCCGGATGTGGAAATCAGGGAAATACTCGATACCTCGGTGTTCATCAACCAGTCGGTCAATAATCTGTCGCAGACGATGCTGTGGGCGATTCTCTTCGTCATCATCGTCGTGCGCTTCTTCCTCGGGAAATGGCGTGCCACGTTTATCGTGATGATAGCAATTCCCATTTCGCTGATCGTTGCTTTTATCTATCTCTTTCTCATCGGCGGGACGCTGAACGTCATTTCTCTCTCCGCCATGGCCATCGCACTCGGCATGGTGGTCGATGATGCCATCGTCGTACTGGAAAACATTTCCCGTCACGTCGAGCGTGGCACGTCAGCCCGCGAAGCTTCCATCTATGCAACCAATGAAGTCTGGCTGGCGGTTATCGTCACTACCATGGTCATCGTTGCGGTGTTCTTCCCGCTGACTCTGCTCGGCGGAATGACCGGGGTGCTGTTCACACAGCTCGGCTGGATCGTCACGATCACCGTCGTCACATCAACCACGGTGGCGATTACACTGACACCGATGATGTCCTCGAAACTCTTCACGGCCAGGCGGGAAAAGACACGCCGCCTGTCGGGAATCAACAACTTCATCGAAACACTGCATACACGCATGGCGGATGCCTATGAAACATCCATGCGCAACGCATTGCTGAACAGGAAGAAAGTGCTCGCTGCCTCGCTGCTCGTGTTCGTCGCCTCCCTGCTGTTGCTGAACTTCGTCAGTACGGAATTCATGCCGGAAGCGGATGAAAGCCAGATCAGGATTACCGCGGAACTCACGACGGGTCTGCGTGTCGAGGAAGCGGACAAGGTCGCCCGGCGCATGGAGTCCATCGTTCGTGAACGCTATCCGGAAATCGAGATCATGGCGATTTCCTCGGGCTCCGACGACGCAGGCGGTATGCTCTCGATGTTCATGCAGACAGGCTCGAACATCGTCAATCAGATGATGCGTCTGGTGCCGGTGACGGAACGCGAACGATCGGTCTGGGACATCATGAGTGACATGCGTGCGCAACTGGACGGCATTCCCGAAATCGTCAGCTATTCGGTCAGCAGTGGCGGTGGTGAGGGGATGTCCCGGAATACCGTGGATGTGGAAATCTACGGGTATGACTTCGATGTCACCAGTCGTTTTGCCGCGGATATGGAGGCGCGCATTGCTTCCATTGACGGGGCGGAGGACGTACAGGTGAGCAGGAAGGAAGACAGACCCGAACTGCAGATCACGCTCGACAGAAAGAAACTGGCGGAAAACGGTCTGAACACGGCGATGGTCTCCAACGCCGTGCGCAATCGTGTTGCGGGATTGACGACCTCGGTTCTGCGTGAGGAAGGATACGAATATGATATCGTCGTCCGTTACGACGAGCGCTTCAGAAATTCCATTTCAGATCTCGAGGATATCGCGCTTGTCAATGCGGCGGGACGGCTTGTCCCGCTCAGTGAGATCGGTACGGTCGATGAATACTGGAATCCTCCGAGCATCGAGCGGAAACGCAGAGAGCGTGTCGTCACTGTGTCGGCAGTGCCGGCCGGCATATCGCTCGGTGATCTGGCAGGGTCTATCAGGAGTATCATCGACGAAACGGACCTCCCGGCCGGCGTCACCGTCAACGTCGGGGGGGCGTATGAAGACATGGCGGATTCCTTCACCGATCTGGGGCTCCTTCTCCTGTTGAGCCTCATTCTGGTCTTTCTCGTCATGGCCTCGCAATTCGAATCGTTTGTCATGCCTTTCGTGATCATGTTCTCCATTCCTTTTGCGTTCACTGGTGTGATACTCGCGTTGTTTCTCACCGGTACCACACTCAGCGTCATCGCCGGACTCGGTGCGGTACTGCTGATCGGTATCGTGGTGAAAAATGGTATCGTGCTTATCGACTATATCAACCTGATGCGTGACAGGGGACAGACACTCGACGAAGCGATCATCGCAGCATGTCGCTCGCGTCTGCGTCCGGTGTTGATGACGGCGATGACGACCATTCTGGCCATGTTGCCACTGGCATTGAGTGGAGGCGAAGGAGCCGAAACCTGGCGTCCGATGGGTGTCGCCCTTGTCGGCGGACTGCTCTTTTCCACCGCAGTCACTCTTATCCTCATCCCCGTGGTCTATGCGCTTTTCTCGCGCAGAGGCGAGCGTGACAAACTGCAGAAACTCAGAGAGAAATTCACCTTCCTCGATGAACAGCAAGAATGCGGAGAGGCATCATGAAGGCGGTCATGATTACATACAACCAGACGCTGAATGATAAAATCGAATTCATTCTCGACCGGCTCGATATCCGCGGGTTCACCCGCTGGAATGAAATAGACGGACGCGGTTCGGAAACGGGGAACCCCCGCATGGGGACGCATACCTGGCCGGAACGCAATGACGCGACGCTGGTGGTCATTCCGGATGACAAGGTCGATGCCTTGCTGGGCTGTATCCGTGCAGTGGACGAACTCAACACCGGCGTCGGTATCCGTGCGTTCGTCTGGAACGTCGAACGGAGCTATTGAATTCCGGAAGGCCTGGCTGTTCATGTCCGCTTTTCCGTCACCGGTATGTTACCGCCGTCAGTAGCCACAGCGGCATTCAATACTATCAACGCGGATGGAGTTCCCAGTGGGGGCCGTCATCATGACGATCCTTGCACTTCTCGCTCCGTCGCTTGCCCCGTCGAAACGAAGCGGAGGCGGGGTGGTTCCTCACACTCCGCTATCGTTGCAGCGCTTATATACTCCATTCGATGCCGAAGGAGAGGGTGAGTGCCCGCTTGAGACCATCGACGTTCACATCCCGTTGCAACAGGGGGACGGCGGCATAGGCGGCAAGCCGGAGGTCGGGGGACAGCGCAGCGGAAGCGCCACCGAGCAGGTTGACCTGCAGTTGGTCGCTGTCCGGAACATTGATGAAGATGTCGTTCTCCTCGGCCTGCGGGTCGCGGACACTTGATTCGGACATCCGCTGAATGGCGATGACTTCGAAACTCAAGCCCAGCGGTCCCAGATGAGGGTGATATCCGGCACGCAGCAGCAGATCGTCGCCACGTTTGAGACGGGTCAATGCATTGTCACTGCGTCCGGCGGAGGATTGATACCCCAGCGTTACTGCCCAAGGATTCGCATTGAGATGCAAACCGAAAAGAAGGTCATTTGTTCCAAGCCCGGGCTGATATGCCTGCGGCAGTCCGTCGGCATTGTCCTTACCCGTCGCGATTTTGCCGCCGAAGCGCGCACGAAACTCCACATCGTCGCTTCTCCAGAGCCCCTGATCCCAGAGCAGCGTCACATCACCGATACCGTGTGTGCTTCCAAGTGGTCCATCGACAGACACATAGGGCAGTTGAACAATGAGCCTGCCACCGGGGAACAGAGCCGCAGTTCCCTCGAAAAGGGCAGTATGATAGAGAATATCATCGGGTTCTCCGCTGCTCCCGTACACGTAGCGTAGCGCGATCCGGTGACGTGATTCTTTTCCGCTTTCACCATCCTGCTTGCTGCCGATCGCACATACACCGGCATCGGAACACTGCGCATCAAGCGACAGAGGCAGCAGGAACACAAATAAGAAAAGGAAGACGAGAAATTTCGGCATGACAACTCCGCAGGAAGTGAATAAATAATGGACGACTCCACCATTACAACACCGATACCTCCGGAAGCGTTTCCCCGTGCATGTCTCTTTCGATGGCCGCTTGCGAGAAACCACTGGAAGGACAACACAAAAATGAACCACAGTGACCACAGAGGATTATATTCCTTCATTTCCCTCATTCCCCTCATTACCCACTCTTTACTCTTAACTTTTAACTCTTAACTTTTCTCTTACCTCCCCTCCCTTGCTCCTCTCCCTGACGGCGCGTATATTACCATTCTGTACTTTCTGACGTCAAATCAGTTTATCGCATTCATATCAACGAGTTGCATTTATGCGCCTGTCCCGTTACTTCATTCCCACACTGAAAGAAATTCCTGCCGAAGCGGTCATTCCCAGTCACCGGCTGATGCTGCGTGCCGGCATGATTCGCGGACTCTCCTCCGGTATTTACTCGCTGCTGCCGATGGGCTATCGCGTGTGGAAGAAGGTCATGGAGATCATCCGTGAGGAAATGGACGCCATCGAAGGCATGGAGCTGCATCTCCCGGCGCTGAATCCGAAGGAGATCTGGGAAGAAACGGGAAGGGTCGAGGCCTTCGGCGACACGATGTTCCATATCAGTAACCGCGACCTGGTGCTCGCGCCTACCCACGAGGAAATCATCACGCATATCGCCCAGGCATTCGTGCATTCTTACAAGGATATGCCACAGATCTGGTATCAGATCCAGACCAAGTTCCGCAATGAACCGCGTCCGAAATCGGGAGTGATACGCAGCAGACAGTTTCTGATGAAGGACGCCTATTCTCTGGACAGCAGTTGGGAAGGGCTCGATGAGAGTTATCAGAAGCATTATGACGCCTATTGCCGGATATACAGCCGCTGTGGACTGAATTATTTTGTTGTCGGCGCGTCTTCCGGTGCCATGGGCGGATCGGGGTCACAGGAATTCATGGTGGAATCCGATGCGGGAGAAGATCTCTGCGCCTTCAATCTCGAAAGTGGCTATGCGGCCAATATAGAGATTGCTTCATCGAGCATCCCGAAGGCAGGCAGGGTGGAGGAGAACCCACCTGCAGAAAAATTCGACACGCCACAGGCGAAATCCATCAACGATCTGGTAGAACAATTCGGGATACCTGAAGAACGCTGCGCCAAAGCTCTGGTGTATTTCGCCGATGAGACGCCGTATCTGATTTTCATGTCCGGCAACGACCAGCTCAATGAAGCGAAACTGCAGTCGGCGCTGGGTACCAATACCATTCGTCCCGCCCATGAAGAGGAATTACTTGCGCTGACGGGTGCGCATGGCGGGTCCATCGGTCCGGTCGCACTGAAAACCTCCGTGCAGCAGATCGCCGATACCCGGCTCGAACATGCCAATGGCATGGTCAGCGGAGCGAATGAAGATGGCTTCCACTACCGCAATCTCGATCTCGATCGCGATGCGGATATACAGCGCTATGTCGATCTCCGGACGGTACTGGAAGGCGAACCCGATCCGATCGGCGGACAGCCGCTGAAGGTGAAGAAAGCCATCGAGGTCGGACATATATTCAAGCTCGGGACGAAATATTCCGAAGCCCTGAAAGCGCATTTTCTCGATGATCAGGGAAAGGAACACCCGATTATCATGGGGTCGTACGGCATAGGCGTCGAACGTATCGTCGCCTGTCATATCGAACAGCGACACGACAAGGACGGTATCGCATGGCACCCGTCCATCGCCCCGTTCCATATTCATATCACCGGTGTGAAAGTGGAAAGCGATATGGTTGCCGAACATGCCGGACGTTTCGAGAAGGAACTTGAGGACGCGGGCTTTGAGGTGCTTTATGACGACCGCGTCGGGGTCAGTCCGGGCTTCAAGTTCAAGGATGCGGATCTGCTCGGCATGCCGCTCAATGTCATTGTCGGCGAAAAGCATCTCAAGGATGGGAATATCGAAATCAAGGTCCGTCACAACGGGGAACGGCATATCGTGCCTGTCGCCGATGTCGTCGCTACCTGTCGCACGCTTATCGATGCGATGATGAATGCGGAAAACTGAAAAACACTGTGCTCGTTTCAATTCACATACACACAAGGAGAAGAATATGCTCAGTAACACGATGATTGCGAAACTCAATGATCAGATTCGTATCGAATTCGAGTCCTCGAACATCTATCTGCAGATGGCTGCCTGGTGTTCGTACAAGGGCTATGAAGGCGCGACTGCGTTTCTCGTCGCACATGCCGAGGAAGAGCGCATGCACATGATGAAACTGTTCAATTACCTGGGCGAAACCGGCGCACTGGCCGTGATTCCCGCCCTGGCGAAACCCGAGGAAGAGTATGAATCCCTCAGTAAGATGTTCGAGCAGATTCTCAATCATGAGCGCTTCGTCACCAGCAAGATCAATGAACTGGTGGAACTGGCCTACGAGGAGAAGGATTATTCAAGCCTCAACTTCCTGCAGTGGTATGTCGCCGAGCAGCATGAAGAGGAATCGCTGTTCTCCTCGCTCATCGACAAGATCAACCTGATCGGACATGACGGACGCGGACTCTATCTCATGGATCGTGAACTCGGCAAGATCGCCACAACCGCCTGAGCAGACAGCGTCGATCGAACAGGGATGCGGGTATACCCTCGAAGTACGGGGTTTTCCCCGCTCTCTGGGCAGTGTGCAGACAGTCTCCACCGGGGCCGGTGCGATCGCACCGGTACCCCGGCGGAGCGTTTTACGGCACACCAATTTTTACTACCGACAGCATCAACACTACGGGACCTCATCATGGCGTTTCCATCTCCGTTCTACCGCTGGCGTCCGCATCCCTGGCACGGACTCGATGCCGGCGCCGATCCCCCATCTCTAGTCAATGCCTATATCGAGATCACCCCGTTCGACATGGTCAAGTATGAACTCGACAAGGTGACCGGCTATCTCCATGTCGACCGGCCGCAGCGCTCATCGGCATTGCCGCCCACACTGTATGGATTCATTCCCCGGACATTCTGTGGAAGTCGCGTCGGCGCTTTGATGAAGAGCGCAGAGAAAGGTGACGGCGACCCACTCGATATCTGTGTGCTCAGCGAGCGTCCCATCAGTCGTTCCGACGTACTGCTGCAGGCGCGGGTGGTGGGCGGACTGGCAATGAACGACCATGGCGAGGCGGACGATAAAATCATCGCGGTATTGAACAAGGACAATTTCTGGGCATCGGTGACACAGCTCGACGAACTGCCACCCGTCCTGGTGGAACGATTGCGACACTATTTCAGCACCTACAAGCTCGTTCATGGAGAACCCCACAACGTTTCCGTCGAACGCGTGTACGGAAGGGAAGAGGCGGAACATGTTATCCGTGCCGCCATGGAAGACTATGCCGAGGAGTACGGCGAATAGGTCGCGAAATCGGCAGGGTTATTTCATCAACAGCATATTCCGTGTCAGACGGGTACCTTCGAATTCCAGGTGATAGAAATATGCGCCACTGGGGAGATCGGCGGCGTCCATGATGACATGATGCGCGCCGGCATGCAGCATGCGATGCTCGTGGTGCGGAGATGTCGCGCGTCGACATGCCTGGCGCGTACAAGGAAAGCACCTGTTCATCGACACCGTCAAGAACCCGGGTGTGGGAGGGCACAATCAGCGGAGCAAAGCTCCCGTTCCGGTCACGAAGGACCTTCAGTGTGAGTGGCCCTCGTGCGCTCTGTCCCGTTTTCTTCGAATAGCCATTGCGACTGTTACCGGTATGGTGTCCGTCCATCGCATGCGGGGGATACCCCAGGTGGACATCACGTTCGGCCTCCAGAAGACCATTGATAATCTCCCCAGCCAGTTGCGAGAGCGGAGCGTCTGTAGCCATCAGATCCTCGACAGATTTGACGTTCCTGACTTGATCCTGGAGTTGTTTGATCTGTTTTTCTGTCAGTTCCATAGCGAAACTCCTTTCAACGGGTGGTGATCGCATCGATCCGCGGCCGTCATGGCGCGTGTGCCGGGCTTGCGGGAACGGCGGCCACGCTCCAGCAATATACGGGCTTTCGCTTGCCGCCGCACCGCCACGCCGGCGACGTGGCATAGACGACTCGCTCACTTACGATCAATTTACCCATTTACACAAAAATTTGTAGACTTCCCAGGCAATGTACCAAATCGAAAAACACTCTTGCTTTTGATTCGCAGGATTGATTATAATTCATTCAAGCGATATTAAAAGCCTCAAACGACCGCTTCCCGTCCGATGGCCTTGCGTCATCTTGCTGTGTTCCAGAACGGAGACACCGTGAACCCTGAGCGCGACACAACGAAGTACTTCCTGTCTTCACCACGCTGTGTGGTGCATTCCACCTTTACCCCGCTACGCGGTGCTATGGAAAACACAGCGGCGGTCACGG
>JAGTUW010000272.1 GCA_018224345.1 Bacteroidota bacterium | reverse complement strand
TGGGATCGTGTGCGGCATCAGTGTCGTGGCTTCAGGTCTTCAACTCGTCGAGCGGAAGTTCGTCAAGATTGACCTGAAGGCGATGTTGAAACAACAAGGTCACGATGATTCCCAGCAGAACGGCGAACCAGAGCGTGGCGCTTCGGATAATGAATGTGGATGCGACGGCAATATCCTTGCTTGCTCCTGCGAGCTGTGCCAGTCCTGTCAGACTGCCCTCGGTGGTGCCGAGTCCGCCGGGCAACATACTCACCGCGCCGACGACTGTGGAGAATGCGTAGATGAAAGTCGCCTTCATCAGCGTCGGGGGAGCGTCGAATACATGCAGAATAATCCAGTACCCGAGACATTCAAACGACCAGGCGATGACGCTCAGCACTACGGCGATAAACATAGGGCGTGGACGCAGCATGATATGCATGCTTTCATAGGCGTCGTGTGCCTGGGTAACGAAACGATCGAGAAACGGCAGACGACCGAGAACACCGATCAGTGCAAGCGATCCCCGTCGCCAGGCAAGAAGCAGCGTCACCGTAAAAAAAAACAAGGCGAATATCGCCACCGCAGGACGACTGATATCGAAAACCCATGCACCCGCAATGAGCAGCAGTATCAGGCCGATGAAATCAGTGAGCCGTTCGGCCACGATGATTGGCGCCGAACGGGCTATCGATGTCCCATTGACTTTCTTGAGCAGATATGACTTCAACACCTCCCCGAATTTCCCCGGTGTTACAGCCATGGTAAAGGCAGAAAAGAAAATAATGAGGTTCTCGGATGTCTTCGGCCGTATCTGAAGCGTCGCAGTATAGTAATCCCATTTGAAATAGCGAAACAGGTAGTTGAGCAGTGTGCAGGTGAGAATCACCGGAATCCAGGTCCATTCGAACAGCATGAATGCATCGGCCAGATCGTCGATGTCGGCATAAATCGTCAGGACGATGAACACCAGGGCACCGAATGCCAGTGAGAACATCAGTTTTCTACGCCATTTCGAACCCATCACATCCTTCATGCCTGTTGTTGGTAAAATGGCGGAAGGCACAGTAAAAATCACAGAGCGGGAGTCCCACGACATTGTAGTAATCCCCGACAATGTGTTTGACGAAGACCGCACCAAAATCATCCTGAATGCCATACGCTCCCGCTTTGTCCATCGGTGACCCTGAGGCGATATAGGTCTCGATCTCATCATCCATCAACGCCCGGAAATGGACCTCGGTACGCACATGCCGCGTCAGTACCCGCCAGGACGGGACATCCATCAACGAGAAGGCCGTGTAGACATCATGACGCTGATTACTGAGTCTGCGCAGCATCCGTGCCGCATCCTCTGCGTCGGTCGGCTTCTCGATAATTTCACCTTCATGAACCACGATCGTGTCGGCGCCGACGATGATGCCGGACTCCAGCCGTGAGGCCACATCCCGCGCCTTGCGCTCGGCGAGAATAGCGACATGTTCAGCGGGCGGGACGGTCTCATCAAGGCGTTCGTCAACGGTGCTCGGAATACAGTCGAAGCGCAGGCCAATCTGCCGCAGTAATTGTTGTCGGCGTGGCGAACGCGAGGCAAGGATGAAAAATGGATGTTGCACGATACCCATAGTAGATGTGAGCGGTTCAGTCAGCTTCCCTAATATCGCAAGTCCGTGGCAATCACGAAAGGGTTCTCGCTCTTTCGTGTATTTTTCGTATCATTCAGATTGCATAGTGCATCAAACAGGCAAAAAAAAAAAGAGATAAAGGAAGAACCATGAATGCAACCCGTCTTTATATTATCATCGGCGTCGTTCTCGTCGCTGTTCTTGTCATCGTCATACTTCTCCCCGATGACAATGAAACGGATCAGCACGCGGGGGAGCATACAAATACGCCAATGCCCCCGGGACATCCGGACATAGATGCCGAGGGGCAGCCCAGTCGCGCGAACGTCATGGAAACATTCATGGAAGAGTTTGAGCGGCTCAAAGAGCAGATCGAAGCTCAGCCGGAATCCGATACCAGTGACGTACTCATCTATGCGCGCATGCTGTTGGATGCGCATCAGCCTGCGAATGCCGTTCCCCTGCTTGAGCGCTACAACAAGGCGGCACCGGAAAACACTGCAGTGCTGCTTGATCTCTCTGTCGCCCATTTCGAGAATGGCGATCCCGACAAGGCAGCGGAAGTGACGCAACGGATTCTGCGCATCGATCCGGAGAACACCACGGCCATGTACAATCTTGGTGCACTTGCCGCGTCGCAGGAGGACAATGAAACCGCGCGCAGGCATTGGAACAAGCTGATCGCGGACTATCCGGATTCGCCCGATGCCCAGCGTGCAATGCAGTTTTTAGAGAACTTCTGATCCACAGGTGCAGGAGACATGCGATACTGCATCTTTCGCAGCGATCGAATCGGTGACCTCATTCTGACTTTGCCGATGGCAGAAGCAATCAAGCGAAGTGATCCCTCAGCGCATGTCACCTACTGTGTGCAGGAGTATACCCGTTCCCTGCTCTCCCTTGCCTCCGGTATTGACGATGTCATTACGATCAGAGGACGCGACCTCGACGGAAGGCTCCGCCGGTTTGCTGACGTACTGCGCGGACATGAATTTGATTGTGCCGTGTTCGCGTATCCACGCCCCCGGCTCGCAATCGCCGCAGCGCTGGCCGGTATACCGCAGCGCATCGGCAGCCGATATCGCTGGTACGCACCGTTGTTTACTCATCGCCGGCATGAGCACCGGCGCGACGGACAAGCGCATGAAATGGACTTCAATCTTGGTTTGCTTGAGGAAATCGGGATTGCGACACCTGCAGACCTGCAACCTGTACTGAACGTCGGCGACGCGGAGCGCGAGGCGGGCCGGGCCGTTCTGCGGCGGATGAATATCGATTCCTGTACAAACGACAACGCCGGGTTCCCCTGTATCATGTTGCATCCGGGGAGTGGAAAATCGGCGAAAGACTGGCCGGTCGAATACTTCGCAGCACTCGCGAGACGCCTGCGTGAGGAGTTCCCTGAATTACACTTGCTCGTTACGGGGACCCGGGATGAACTTCCTTTGATGGAGGCGGTCTCCGGTGATGATGCGCACATTCACATCTTGCGTGAGCCTGTATCTTTGGACGTGCTCGCCGGCCTGCTTTCCTGGGCGCGTCTCTTCATTGCCAATTCCACTGGCCCGTTGCACATTGCCGCCGCCTGCCGTGTGCCGGTCCTCGCGTTCTATCCGTTCGGGAGAGCGGTCAACGCCCGCCGCTGGGGACCGCGGACAGCACATGCGACCGTTCTTTCTCCCGAAGCTGATCCATCCTGCAGTGCATGTCTGCGCCGGTCCTGTAAGATACACGACGACATGCGCAGAATTTCTGTCTCCGATGCCTTCGAAGCAGCTCATCACCTGGTGCCGGATGTTTTTTCTCGGAAGGGACGCTTCTGATGAAAGCGAGGGTGAACAGCGTTATCGTCCTGTATCGCAAGGATTGTCTTCGCGACTCGGCGCATATCCCTGTCGTGCGAGAGGAAGGTTTTTTGCATTGCCATTGACTGGAAAAATGTGGAATATAACAGGAAGGTCACGATACAGGAACCATATATGAAGATTCCGCGTAGGATGAGTATCAATTACAGGACGATACTCATGAAGGCATTTATTCACACTACACTCGTATTTCTGCTGAGTCTTCTGCTTTTTCCGTCACTCACGGCGCAAAGAACGAGTGGCGATCTGGCGGAATCTTCGCGTTTTCGTTCCATAGAACAGAACGCGTTCGGTGTCGGTGAAGAACTCCTCTTTGATGTGAATTACGGCTTTATCACTGCGGGACAGGCGATGATGACTATCCCCCGCTACTCATGGCAGAAAGGGCGTAAATGCTACGAGGTGCAGTTTTTTGTCCGCTCCAAACCGTTCTTCGACAATCTCTACTATGTCCGTGACCGCTATGAGACGCATATCGATGTCGAGGCATTGTTCCCCTGGCGCTTTTCGCAGCGTATTCGTGAAGGAAATTACAAACGTGATTTCAGTGCACGCTTTGATCACGAAGCGGAACGTGTCTACACCACCGAAGGCGATTATCCATTGCCAGCCTTCACACAGGATGTGCTTTCCGCATTCTACTACATGCGTACCTATGACTTTTCGCGTATGCGCCCAGGCCAGAGAGTAGAACTCCAGAATTTCTACAAAGACACAACTTACACGCTCACAGTAGTGTACCATCGCAAGGAAACGGTGAAAGTCAGTGCCGGGACATTCCGCACTGTCGTGCTCGAACCCATCATGGAAGAGGGTGGGCTGTTCAAGGCCTCCGGGCGTATTCTTGTCTGGTTGACTGATGACGAACGTCGTCTCCCCGTGCAGGTGGACGCCAAGATACCCATCGGCTCGATCACGTCGGAGTTGATCGAATACAAGGGAGTCAGCGGTCCTGTCCGCGCTCGCATTCAGTAACGGCATCGCGTTTCCGGGCAACCAACCCAACGAAGACCCTGAGTGCTGACCCGCCGCATGGGGTATGCGCGTGCGTGTCAGACCTTAACCGGATGATCCCGGCTTTCACCTTGCGTTCGCCATCCACCGGCCGGCATTGCTTTGTGTTCCTTTCAGCCGGCTCTACATCTCTTCGCCGTCGGCTTCCCTGAATCACTCATTTTTTTTGTACTTTACGACAGCAAACGGAACACCTTCGCACAGCAATTCCGAAAGTCCGTCATGTTCAAACAACTCGATTTCAGCAAGATACGGACGCAATCCGTCCGCCAGCGCACAAGTAAAGTCAATCTTCATGATTGTGCGCAACCATTCACTGCGGGCGGCAGTTTTGTGGACTTTCTCGCTTCTCTGCCGAAGATTCTCAAAGCAGAGGAGTTGAAGGAGTTTACAGCAACGATAGGTACTGCCGCACGCATGAAGGAGGCCGTCATTTTGATGATGGGGGCACATGTTATCAAGGTCGGACTCGCTCCTGTCGTCATCGATCTGATGGAGCGCGGTATTGTAACGCATGTTGCGATGAACAGCGCCGGTGCGATTCATGATTCCGAGTCCGCGCTGTTCGGTGTGACTTCCGAAGATGTCGCGGTAAATCTGCAGGATGGCAGTTTCGGCATGTGGCGTGAGACGGGAGATTTCATCAACGGGACGCTTGAACGTGTGCGGCATGAAGACGCCTGTGGTTTCGCTGAAGCGCTTGGTCGGGCACTGATAGATAATACGGCGCCCTGTCTGTCGCACAGTATTATGGCGGCGGGTGTGCGACTCGGCATACCGGTTACTGTTCATGCTGCGATCGGTACAGACATTGTTCATCAGCAACCATCGATGGATGGAGCGGTGACGGGTGAAATGAGTTTTCGCGATTTTCGTGTTCTTGCGCATTCCGTCGCAGAATTGCGTGAGAACGGCGTGGTGATGAATGTCGGTTCCGCCGTCATCCTTCCCGAGGTGTTTCTCAAGGCCTTGACGGTCGTACGGAATCTCGGGCATGCCGCACAGGGGTTTACTGCCGCCAATTTTGACATGATTCAGCATTACAGGCCGAATGTAAACGTCGTTGCACGGCCGACACTGGATGCGGGGCAGGGATTCGTTTTCACCGGACATCACGAGATCATGCTGCCGCTTCTGGCGGCCATGGTCAAGGAATTTCTCACGGAGGGGCCGGATGCAGGAAGATGAAATGCAACGCGCTCCGGACCAGGAGCAGGGAGACCAACGGGACAGAGACAGAGCCCACTCTGTGCCGGAATACTCGATTGCTGAGCAAGGTCAGCGTATGGCAACGGAGGTCCTCTATCACCCGGTCGGTCTCGGTTTGATTCTTGTCGTGATCACCTTCTTTGCGTATCAGTTGTTCGGTGGCATCATCACATTTCTGCTTTTCGGACTGAATACCACCGAACACATTGCCGGGGTGCGGGTAGTAACCGTCATTTCACAGGTGCTGTTCCTCGTTGTACCCGCCATCGTTTATCTCCGACTGCTTGGCTGGAAACCAGCGGAAGCCCTGCGGCTACGCATGCCGAGACTGATGCCACTGCTGATGGTGGTTGTGTCGATGGTGGCACTGCAATTCGCCATGCAGTCCTATATGGAATTTCAGCAGCATCTGCTGCGGCAGTATTTGCTGCCTGACGTGTTGCTGCCGTTACTCGACGCCTTTGAAGATCTGCTTGAGGAGCTGTACGGAAAGCTTCTGGCCATGCATACACCAATGGAAGCGTTGGCCGTCTGGCTGGTGGTGGCAGTGACTCCGGCGATCTGCGAGGAAATACTGTTTCGCGGAGCTGTACAGCGTTCATTCGAGAAAAAGCTGCGTCTTCGTTGGGCCTTTCTCCTCTCAGGTGTTATTTTTTCCTTGTTCCACCTCAACCCGGTTACCTTTATTCCACTTGCGCTGCTGGGTGTATATTTCAGTGTGATCGTCTGGCGAGGTAGGTCGCTCGCGTATGCAGTGATCGGACACGGGGTCAATAACTCCATTGCCGTGATTGCTGTATATTTCTTTCAAAGTGAACATATGCTACCGGCCGACGCCGCGACAGGGACAACATCATTGCCGATGTATGCCATAAGCGGTGTTATCGCACTGATTGTTTTTGTAGCAGCATTCTCGTATTTCTGGATACTGACAAGATCGACGCGTAACATCTCAACATATTAACTACGAGGAGGCATTATGCCCTACTGTCCTCAATGCCATACTGAATATCAACCCGACGCGAAGGAATGCGTTGATTGTCGCATTCCGCTCGTCGAGGGGAAACCGGAATTTTGTCCGCGTTGCAACGAGTTCGTGAGCGAAGACGACACCTTCTGTGACCACTGCGGTCTGCTGCAGCCGGAGATTCCTGCTGATGAAACACCGGAATGCGAGAATCACCCGGACGTCGATGCCGTCGGTGGCTGCGTTATCTGCGGCAAGCCCGTATGTGATGAATGTGCAAGAGAACAGCACGGACGGATATTCTGCGAAAGTGACGATCATCTGAATCTGCATCAGGGGTTTGTGGTCGCATATACGACATCGACCGATTACGAAGCACAGATGATCAAAGCCAATCTTGAAGGTGCAGGCATTGATACCGTGATATTCAATCAACATGATCATGTGTATTTCACAAACATGGGCATGCTCGCGTTGGTGAAAGTCATGGTCAAGCGTTCCCAACTTGAAGATGCATTGGAAATTATCGATGCGTTGCTTGCGGATGATGAATTATCTGGTGATGAAGATGAAAACGAGGGAGACACTGCGTGAGCAATGTCCGCACCCGGATCATGTTCGCGGTCGTCGCGATTCCCGGCGTGCTTTTGCTCGCCTGGCTCGGAGGGTATGCATGGGCACTGTTTGTCGCTGCAGTCCTGACCGCATCCCTCATCGAGTTCGCGGCAATGGCAAGGGCGAAAGGGGTCGCACCGCAAACAGCGACAATGATTGCGGCGGGACTGGCTCTTTTGCTGGTGTTTCTGCATGAACGGCTAGGCGCCGATATTCCCGCCCTGCTCGGTCAGGGGATTGTCTGGCCGCTGCAGTGGCAGGCCTTTCTCTGGATCCTCATGTTGTTCATGGCCGCTTCGTTGCTGATCGAGCTTTTCCGTAACCGCCCGTCACCTCTGCTCAATGTTGCAGTCACAGTGCTCGGAACTGTTTACATCGGTCTTTTTCTCGGCAGTGCCGTCGGAATACGGGAGATTTTTACCGTGCATGAGTTTCATGTCGGTCCCGTATTCGGCACGGCCGATCTCGATGCCAGGCAGTTTGCGCAACTCGACCGCTGGGGTGGGTACACTGTCATGGCAATGCTCGCCACAATCTGGATTTGTGATACGGCGGCCTATTTCGGCGGAAAAGCAATGGGCCGTCACAAGCTATTCCTCCGGGTCAGTCCGAACAAAACCTGGGAGGGTGCGATCTGGGGTTTCACCGCGGCACTGGCTGCGATGACTGTGGCCCATTTATTGCTGCTCGATTACCTTTCCCTCCCGCAAGCCCTCATTATCGGTGTGATTGTCGGGACAGTCGGCCAGCTCGGCGACCTTGTGGAATCGCTGCTCAAGCGTGATGCCGGTGTGAAGGATTCCTCCTCGTTGCTGCCAGGGCACGGCGGAGTGTTCGATCGCTTCGACAGCTTCATTTTTGTTTCGCCCGCTGTATTTCTCTACCTTGATTTTATTGTTTTCGCGTAACTGATTTCTCACCGTCCCAATAGCGCATGTCGACTTCCAAACAAACCAAGTACGTGTTCATTACCGGTGGCGTGGTGTCGTCACTCGGGAAAGGTATCGCCGCATCTTCACTTGGGATGCTCCTGCAGAGCCGTGGCCTCAATGTCACGATCCAGAAATTTGATCCCTATATCAATGTTGATCCCGGGACGATGAGCCCTTATCAACACGGCGAGGTGTATGTCACCAACGATGGGGCGGAAACGGATCTCGACCTCGGACATTATGAGCGCTTCCTGGGCAGGAACATGTCACGGGACAACAATACAACTACCGGACAGATCTACAACAACGTCATTCAAAAGGAACGTCGCGGCGATTACCTTGGAGCGACGGTGCAGGTGATTCCCCATATCACCGATGAGATCAAACGCCTCTTTGCAAGGCTGGCGAAGCAGGATGACTACGACGTGATCATCACGGAAATCGGCGGGACCGTCGGTGATATCGAGAGTCTCCCCTTTCTCGAAGCCATGCGGCAGTTCATGCTCGGTATCGGTAAGCGCAATGCTATTATCATACACCTGACACTGGTTCCCTTTATCCCTTCGGCGGGAGAATTAAAAACCAAGCCGACACAGCATTCGGTGAAAATGCTGCTCGAACTCGGCCTGCAACCCGACTTGCTGCTCTGTCGCTCCGATCGCCCGCTCCCACGCTCGATCAAGGAGAAAATCGGTCTGTTCTGCAATGTGCAGGCGGATCTTGTGATCGAGGCACTCGACGTGGAGACGATTTACGAAGTCCCGATCGAATACAGAAAGGAAGAATTCGACAAAAAAGTTGTTAATCTTCTTCATATGCGTCCCAGGGATCCGGACATCGATCGCTGGACCCGCATCCTCAAACGTATCAAGGAGCCGAAATTCGAGGTGCATATCGGGTTGTGTGGCAAGTATGCGGAATATCATGACGCGTACAAAAGTATTATCGAAGCCTTTGTGCATGCCGGTGCGGAGAACAATGCGAGAGTGAAACTCGATTGGATTCACTCCGAGGACATCGAGAAGAACGGAGCTGCACGCTATCTCAAGAAGCTTGACGGCCTGCTCGTCGCACCCGGCTTCGGTGAGCGTGGGATAGAAGGGAAGATCAAGGCGGTGCAATACGTGCGCGAACACAACATCCCCTTTCTCGGCATCTGTCTCGGCCTCCAGTGTGCTGTCATCGATTTTGCGAGGAATGTCTGTGGCATTCCCGATGCAAACAGTACCGAGTTCCACGAGACGCCGAACAATGTCATTGATCTTATGCTCGAGCAGAAGAGTATACAGACCATGGGTGGGACAATGCGACTCGGCGCATATCCCTGCCTGCTCAAGCGCGGAACGAAGGCGTATGAGGCGTACGGTAAAAAGCAGATTTCCGAGAGGCACCGGCATCGCTATGAAGTCAATAATGCCTTCCGTGAGGTTCTGGAGGAACATGGGCTTGTTTTCAGCGGGACTTCGCCGGATGAATCGTTAATGGAGATGATAGAACTGCCGGACCATCCATGGTTCGTCGCTGTACAATTTCATCCGGAACTCAAGTCCCGTCTCATTGAACCTCACCCTCTGTTCACTCAGCTCGTCAAGTATGCCTTGCAGCAACGACAGATGCGGGATGTGGCAATCGCATCGTCGCAGACGCCACCTGACGAAGACGACCCGGTGACACCATCCACTGCACCGCGGACGTGATGCAGAGTGAACACCCGCTGTGCCGGCCAGCGTAGTTCTGTAACTGAGCACGGGTGAGGAAGTCGCAAGGTAGCAAAGGGTATGCAGGGGTGGGTGCTGCAGAGAAAAATATTCGTGCTTTCTCCCGGGAACTGACATCAGGTTCGGGAATTCCGTATCTTGTCGCTTGTATGCACAGAAATTGAAGGAGTCACCATGAAGTTTTTCCCCACAATCATCCTTTTCTGCTGCATGTGGACAGCAGTATCCGCGCAGACCGATACCCTGCACTATGATAATCTGGACAACATCAACAACGGCCAGCTTATAGCAGTTGCCCGTTTCCCGGGAGAGCTCGACGTCATCTTCAATACGCGTTTTACACCTGCTGAGAAATGCTCTCTGCACACCGTGCTGATCGGTTTCAGCGTGGTCAAGTTTCAGGCTATGACCGGGAACGATTCGCTCGCGGTCTTCGTCTTTGAACGCAGTGATGTCCCGCCCGGTCTGACCGGATTGGGAACCTACAAAGTCAATCTCGGAGACGCTGGCTTCCCGAGTCCCAACATCCGCTTCGATAACCCACTCGAGTCCGCTGCGCGTGACGTACTCGCCGTCAGTATTGACCCACCGTTGAAGTTCTCCCCTCGGCGCGATTTCATAGTCGGAGTCAAACTCATTTCCAAACAGAAACTCGCGGTGGGACAGGGAACGTGGAACGGGCTGAGCATGCTGATCAATGCCAATCAACCGGAATACGAGCGTTCGCGCCGGTATTCGATCGCACCAGTCGAGGAGAACAACCGCAATATTCTTGCGACACAGGGTGCGGAAGCCGCGTTGTTCATGCGGGCGATCGTCGGCTACGATTCTGACATGCCGGTCGACGACCCGACCTCTGTCGGTCAGATGCCCCTTGCCCAAGGAGTTGGCCTGGCACAAAACTACCCGAACCCCTTTAATCCATCGACCGTGTTGCATTATTCACTCGATCAGCGCAGGCATATCCGACTCTCCGTCTGTGATGCGTTGGGCCGCGAAGTGCGCGTGTTGGCCGACGGGATGATGGATGCCGGGCAGCAGAGGGCGGTGTTCGATGCCGCTGATCTTCCGGGTGGTATGTATGTTGCACGACTCAGCACGAGCGATCAGGTGCTGACGCGTAAAATGCTTCTGCTGAAATAAGTACGTTCGCACTCAGATCGCGACGTTCCCCAGGCCTGTACGGCATGAGAAGATGCATGTCGCGGTGGTCCACTTCGGTTCGTACCTGCGTGTGGTGCGCATGTGTGCTACACGCAGGTGTGTCGTGCGCGTCGCGAACACACAGTAGCATCAAGTGTTGTCTGTATAATGTCATGTGAGAAAAATATTTCCGCATCATGAGAATTCCCGAACATAAAATCGAGGAAATCCGTGCCGCCGCCGACATCGTTGACATTGTCAGCGGCTTTGTACGTTTGAGGAAATCCGGAAGAAATTACACCGGACTTTGTCCTTTTCATCGGGAGAAGACCCCCTCATTCAGTGTGAATCCGGAACGGGGAATTTTCAAATGCTTCGGCTGCGGAAAAGGTGGCAATGCATTCACCTTTCTTATGGAAATCGAGAAGCTCTCCTTCATCGACGCGGTGGAGACACTCGCCGAGCGTTATAATATTGCACTTTCCCACGAAGGGGCGATGCGTCCGGAAGCCCGTGAGGAAATCGAGGCGCTCTACGAAACCAATCGCCTCGCCGCCCGCTTCTTTCATGCGACACTGCAGGAGGAGAGTGGAAGCGACGCACGTGCATATTTCGCGAAGCGTGGTTGGGAAGCCGGCACGCAGCGTGTGTTCGGACTTGGTTATGCTCCCGATGCCTGGGATCACTTTCTGAACCATGCCCGCACACAGGGTATCGATGACGATGTATTGGAGACGACCGGTCTCATCGTACGCAAGGACGGCGGCAAGGTCTACGACCGCTTTCGCGGGCGTGTGGTCTTTCCGATACTCAGCGTCTCGAAAAAGGTACTTGGCTTCGGTGCGCGGACGCTGCAGAAAGACGGGCAACCGAAGTATCTGAATTCCCCTGAAACACCGATTTACACGAAGAGTAAAGTGCTCTACGGCCTGACGCAGTCGCACCGGGCCATACGCGATGCGGATGCCGTCGTACTTGTCGAAGGCTATGCCGATCTGATATCACTGTATCAGGATGGAATACAGAATATTATCGCCACGAGCGGCACTGCGCTGACACCTGAACAGGTCTACCTTCTGTCCCGGTATACACGGAATTTCTTCTTTCTCTTCGATGCCGATTCGGCGGGCATGAACGCCATGCTGCGCGGAATAGATATCATTCTCGAAGCTGATTGCGATGCCCGCATGGTCGAACTGCCGACAGGAGAGGACCCAGACTCCTATATCCGGAAATATGGAGTGGAGAAATTGCGCTCGCGCATCAACGAAGCCCTCTCGTTCGTGGATTTCGTCACGTCACGTTTTCAGGCGGAAGGCCGTCTCGAGACGCCCGAAGGCAAAGCACAGGTCGTGCATCGTGTTGTCGAACTGGTCGCGAAGATGGATGACCCTATTCGCCGTGAATTCTATATCCATGATATAGCACGGAAATATGGTATATACGAACACCTGCTTTTTCAGGAAATGGATAAGGAGTTGCGAAATGTCAAGCGGGAGCGTCCGGCCGCACATCCGGTGAGTCTCAGTGATGTGACAGAGAACGTAACGCAGGAGGGAGGTACGTTGCCACGTGAGGAACAGGAATTCTGTACCCTGCTTCTTCAGGCGAGTACCGCGATGCAGGGAGAAGTGCTGCATGGAATCAGAATCGGACTATTTCGCGACAGACGTATTCAGTCACTTCTGCATGTACTGTTCGAGCAGGAGGAACATGACGGACATATCAACACCGACGCGCTTTGGGCATGGGTCGAAGACGATATCGCCATGCATGGCCTGCTTGCCGACATGCTGATCGAGCGCACTCCTGTCAGCGCCCGATGGGCTGAGGAACAGAACGTGCGTCCGGTCGACGAACGCCTGCTGTTGCTCGATGCATACAAACGGCTGCTGCACCGCCATCTGCGACAGCGGCGCGCGCGGCTCAAGGAGCGACTGCGCGATGAGACAGATGCCGACCAGCAGCGCGAAATCGCTACGCAGCTTCAGTCTCTGCTTGCACGGGAGCATGCGGTGAGAATCTGCGACTCTTTTGCCGATCTCCCCGACGTGGAGGAGTGAACACGATCACTGTGACCACAGGCGGGAGTTTGCATCGGAAGGAGGACGGTTGTCCGGATATACGACCGGATGCATCAGTCGGAAGTGCACACCGCGGACACAAGGCGATACAAAACAGTAACAACGAGAACTATCCGCGATGGCATTCTGTTCAATTACTGAATGCCTCAGTATTTACAATCACAACGAGAGGAACAGATTCATGCCCACGATGAACAGACAAGAGGTTGACACAGCATTGGCAGGAATGGCTGACTGGTCATTGGAAAACGATCAGATCGTCCGTCGTTACAAGGCGGCAAGTTTTCATCGCGCTATTGGTTTTGTCGTGCAGACGGGGATTCTTGCCGACAAGGCCGGCCATCATCCTGACATTGATATTCGTTACGACACTGTCACCATAGCGCTCGCTACGCACAGCGAAGGCGGCATCACGGAGAAGGACTTCGCACTCGCGCGTCAGATCGACGCAGCGTTTACAGAATAGCGAGTCTCCGGCACATTTGCGTGGTCAACACGTTCTACCCGCTCCCATCCCGTCGTTTTCGACTTCCACTTCAGTTGCGTATCTTTTTTCATCTTTTCGATGTCCCATTTTTTATTGGAGTGCTCCATGGCCAGATCGCAAGATGAAATTCTTGACATGTTCAAGCAAAGCGGTGCCTTTCTCGAAGGACATTTCGTGCTGACGTCCGGGTTGCACAGTCCGCATTACGTCGAGAAGTTTCGTGTCCTGGAGTTTCCGGTACTGACAGAGCAACTCTGTGCAGAATTCGCAGCACAATGGGGAGAGCAGAGGCCGACAGTGGTACTCGGGCCTGCAACGGGCGGGATCATTCTTGCTCACGAAACTGCAAAGCAGCTCAACTGCCGGGCGATGTTTACCGAACGGGTCGACGGAAAGATGGAATTGCGCCGCGGTTTCAGGATCACATCTGAAGACCGTGTTCTGCTGGTCGAGGACGTCGTCACCACCGGTGGCAGTGTCTTCGAGGTGCTTGATTGCGCCAGGGCGACCGGAGCCACGATTCTCGGACTGGCATACCTTGTGGATCGCAGTGGCGGAAACGTGGACTTCGGAATTCCCGCCCATGCGCTCATGACGCTCGATGTCGTGACCTGGAAGCCGGAAGACTGTCCGCTTTGCCGCGACGGAATGGAGATCCGCAAACCAGGGCGTTCAGGGAAGAAATGAATACCATGGTGATCTCGAGGTTACGGAAGCGTGAGACGCTCGTTCATCCCGGCCCGCGACGCTCGCCTTCCACAGTTGCACGTCTGATGGATACACCTGCGACTGCACAAGAGACATCGCGCTGTAAGCGCGCAATTGTCTTTTCCCACCGCGTCATTGTATCTTCAGGGGAAGAGAAAGCGCCACATTCACAACAGCGGCAAACGTCATGAGCCTTGCAGTGACATTCACCACGATTCCCGAGATGTTTCTGAATCTCACGGACAGGTACATGCACGATGCACGTCCACTGTTTCTGCGCAAAGTTGATGGGGTCTACTCGCCGCTCAGCTATAGTGATGTACGTGAGCAGGTTGCATGTTTTCATCATGGCCTGGAGGCACTTGGTGTGCGTAAGGGAGACCGCATCGGATTGCTCGCCGAAAATCGTCCCGAATGGGTGGTTACCGATCTGGCGGTGCTGTTTCACGGTGCCATGGACGTTCCCATGTTCCCTTCTCAGACGTCGACACAGATTCAATTCATTCTCAATGATGCGGGTGTGTCGGTGATGGTCGTATCCAACCGCTTTCAACTCGCAAAGGTGTTGAAAATCCGCAAGGAGGTCAGGACGCTCAAACACGTCATCATGATGAGTGACAGCGACGATCTTCCTGCTGACGTTCTTCGTTTCAGCGATGTGCTGGCATCGGGACGATCGATGCACGCGAACCGGCAGAATGCATTGCGTGAGGCCTTGACTCGTATCAGACCCGAGGATCTGTGCACCATCATCTACACATCCGGAACGACGGGGACACCCAAGGGTGTGATGCTGACGCACGACAATTTCGTCTCGAACATGATCGCCGCATCCCAGGTGCTGCCGATCAGCGACCGTGACATGCTGTTGTCATTTCTTCCTCTTTGTCATGTTTTCGAGCGCATGGCGGGGTATTATACCGCGACTGCCTGCGGTGCCAGTGTCGCCTACGCGGAAAGCATCGA
The DNA here is from genome assembly GCA_018224345.1 of Bacteroidota bacterium. Taxonomy (GTDB): domain Bacteria; phylum Bacteroidota; class Ignavibacteria; order SZUA-365; family SZUA-365; genus SZUA-365. Next base: position 3,290 of record JAGTUW010000272.1, on the reverse strand, counting down.
TACCGTGGCCGAGAACATGCTGGAGGTGCAGCCGACTATCGTTGTGGCCGTTCCACGTCTTTTTGAACGGATATATAACCGCATTGCCCGCATGGTCGAGAAAGACAGTGGTGTGAAGAAAAAAATATTTTACTCGGCAGTGGCGACCGGGCGGAAATTCGTCAGAGCGAAAAAAAACGGGAAGCTCGGTCCTCTCCTGCGTGTGCAGCACGCATTGGCCGACAAACTCGTCTTCTCCAAAATCAAAGCGCGGACCGGCGGCCGGATCAACTATTTCGTTTCCGGCGGCGCTGCCTTGCCCCGTGAGCTCGGAGAGTTTTTTGAAGCTGTGGGATTGCTCATCATTGAGGGGTACGGTCTGACCGAGAGCTCACCGGTCATCTCAGCAAATCGTCTGGACAACTACCGTTTCGGCTCTGTCGGTCTCCCATTACCCGGGATCGAAGTGAAGATCGCGGATGATGGAGAGATCCTCACCCGCGGACCGCATGTCATGAAAGGGTATTACAACGACAGGAAGGCCACGGAAGAAGCAATTGACAAAGAGGGGTGGCTGCACACCGGTGATATTGGGATGATGGATGAAAAGGGAATGCTCTACATTACCGACAGGAAAAAGCATCTCTTTGTCAGTTCCGGCGGCAAGAACATCGCGCCGCAACCCATAGAAAGCTTGTTTGCCGGCAATGAATACATTGATCAGTTCGTGCTGATCGGTGACCGCCGGATGTTCCTCAGCGCACTGATCGTCCCTGATTTTGATGCGCTGAAGGAATATGCGGACGCCCACGGTATTCCTTACAAGGACTATGCCGAGCTCGTCAGGCACTCGGAAATCAACCGGCTCATCGAGCAGACGATTCAGGGTACACAGAAGGATCTTGCGAATTATGAGAAAGTACGCCGTTTTACATTACTCGATCAGCCGTTCTCGATTGAGAACGGCCAGATGACACCGAGCATGAAGCTGCGGCGTAAGGCAATAGAGGAGCGCTACGGCGATCTGATCGAATCGATGTATCGCACGTAACGCTGCTGTGGCCCTTGCTGCCGGAGGGGAGGTTGCGCCCCGTGTGATGAGACGAGAAATTCACGTTGTTGAAGTGAAGACTTTTTCCTACATTGATCTCCTGAAGGTAACAACCATCGTTACAAGAAATGATTGAACACTATATTCCCATCTTCCTTATCATCGGAGTAGCAGTAATCTTCGGTGTTGTGTCGGTCAATATGTCCTGGTTGCTGGGTCCGCAGCGGCCTTACCGGGAAAAGTACAGCACGTATGAGAGCGGTGTCGAACCTGTCAGTACGGCGCATTACCGATTTTCGGTCAAGTACTACATGGTTGCGCTTTCCTTCATCATCTTCGATATTGAAGTCGTGTTCATGTATCCCTGGGCGGTTCAATTCCGGGAACTCGGATGGACAGGGTTTGTTGTTATGTTAGTATTCGTCATCGTATTGGCCGTCGGTTTTATCTACGAATTAAAGAAAGGAGCCCTGCGATGGGATTAGAATCAGCCCTCGGTGAGGGATATCTTACAACAAAACTTGATGCACTCGTCGGCTGGGCGAGAAAAAATTCGCTTTGGCCCATGCCTATGGGGCTTTCCTGCTGCGCGATCGAACTGATGTCTGCAGGTGATCCCCGGCATGATATCTCCCGGTTCGGTATGGAAGTAATGCGTTTTTCGCCACGGCAATCGGATGTGATGATTGTGGCCGGAACCGTGACATACAAGATGGCGCATGTTGTGCGCAAAATTTACGATCAGATGGCCGAGCCCCGTTGGGTGATCGCCATGGGAGCATGCGCCTCGTCCGGCGGTATGTTCCGAAGCTATTCTGTCGTACAGGGAATTGACCAGTTCATGCCTGTCGATGTGTTTACTGCTGGCTGTCCACCGCGTCCGGAAAATCTTTTTCACGCATTGATCGAATTGCAGAAGAAGGTGCAGAGCCAGAGCGTGCTTGATTACCGTGACAAAAAGGAAGCAATCATAGTTTCTTAAACCCGTGCGCTGCTCTCACCTCCCGTGACGGTGGCGTACATGTTCGCACGAAGCACATGAACAAAGTATTGCAACAAACTGTTGACGCGCTGCATGAGCAGTACGGCGATGTTGTTGAACAGGTGTACGAGTTCCGTGACGATGTGATCGTGGAGATCGGTCGCGATGCGATTGTCGATGTCTGCCGGTGGCTGCGCGACAACGAACATTGTCCGTTCCCGTTGTGTGAGGATGTTTTCGGGATCGACGCCTGGACACGAAAAAACCGTTTCGAAGTCAACTACCATTTTTTCTCCATCACGTGCAAACAGCGCATTCATCTGAAGGTGCGTGTTGAGGAGCAGGATCCGGTCATCCCTACCATTACCGGCATCTACCCCGCTGCTGATTGGTATGAGCGCGAAACGTACGATATGTACGGCATCACATTTTCGGGTCATCCCGACCTCCGTCGGGCTTACATGCCTGAGGATTTCGAGTACTTCCCCTTGCGCAAGGACTATCCGTTGATGGGTATTCCGGGCGCCTTGCCGTTACCGAAGCGAGGATAGATGATGAGCGAAGCGAAAACACCCCCGGGCGATTTTTTCGGTGCACCTGTTCTAACCGAGAACCTGCCGCCCATGGAAAAGCGGACCAAGCTGCTTCAGGCATTGCTTGACATGGATCCCGATCTTTCCTTCGACGATCCACTCGAAAACGACATGATTCTCAATATGGGGCCATCGCATCCCGCCACTCATGGAGTGCTGCGCATTCTCTTGCGCCTCGATGGAGAAACGATCGTCAGTGCGATGCCTGAACTCGGCTACCTTCACCGTGGGTATGAGAAAATAGCCGAAAATGAAACGTATCACGAATTTATTACGCATACTGACCGTCTGGACTATCTGCAACCGCTGCACAACAATGTCGGGTATATCCTGGCGGTTGAGAAGCTGCTCGGTATAGAAGCACCGCCGCGTGCACAGTATCTTCGAACCATGCTCTCGGAACTCGCACGCATTTCTTCACACCTCGTCGGATTCGGTGTGATGGCCATGGATGTCGGGGCAATGACCTTGCTGCTCTGGTGCTTCCGCGAACGCGAGAAAATTCACGACATCTTCGATCTCGTTGTCGGTGCACGTTTCACGACCAGTTTTACCCGCATCGGGGGATTGGCCCAGGATATTACCGATGAGGGGATCGCTGCGATACGTGCGTTCCTCGAGCAGTTCCCTGCGCGGCTCGACGAAGGAGAGCGCCTGCTCAATCGCAATCGCATTTTCTTTGACC
>JAGTUW010000271.1 GCA_018224345.1 Bacteroidota bacterium | reverse complement strand
TGCATCGTCCTTCGCCCTGAGAAATAGCACATCGAAATAATCTGCACTACTGCCGATACCGATACGTCCTGCAAAGCCTGTTCGCTGATAGGCAGGCACAGTGAAACGGCCAGCGGTGGTATCCTCCTCGACCGCGCGTTGCAGTCGTCCGTACATCAGTCCGAAACGGAGCAGACCAGGATTCCCCTCCAGCCCACCGCCAAGAAACTGATGTCCCGCCAGCGTATAGGGCGAATAGGTCAGGGAACGGTACCCGACGTGCCCACGTAACCATTTCCATGTCGGACTCGCACCAAATTGATTGAACGGCTGGGCGAAATCCCGCTCCTGCTCACTGTAGGTGAAACTGAAGGGCAGATCCACGTTATAGAGATTGACATTCATCGTCCCGTTCAGTACCCAGGAAATCGGTTCACGGCGCTGGCGGATCTCATTGGCGCTGTAGACCACCGCGCGAGCTGATATCGAGCCCCCCGCATGTATGGGATCCCGCTGTCCGATAGACGAAAGATCCTGGCTCACCGTTTGTTGCTGAGCAATCGTCAGAATAGTTACGACCACGGCAAGATACCATGAGCGTCGCACACGCATGTGTCTCAATGCTTCCTCAAAATCCGTATTACTTTCTTTTACCCCACTCCGGATTTCTCTCGGGACACAGGGAGCGATGTGCTGTTATATACAGGATAGACTAGCTCCTAATTTATAGCACAGATATTAGAAATGCAAGTGTGTACGGATTTTTTTTCGGGACGACAAAGATGGGGAGTGTGGAGTGATGAATGATGGATGATGGATGATGAATAATGAGTGGAAAGGTCATCGTCCAGGGGCATGGCGGGAAACGCTCAACCTGGGGGATCAAGCGTCGGGGGATCAGGTGCCGGGGAATCAGGTGCCGGGGGATCAGGTGTCGGGGGAGAAACGGATGGGGGAGAAACGGATGGGGATGCGGATAGTGAAGGTCGTGCCTCGCTGCCAGACACTTTCGACCTCGATATTACCGTGATAGGAATCGATGATCTGCCGGACAATGGAGAGGCCGAGGCCGGTGCCGGGTATGGCACGTGTTTCGTCGTTTTTAATGCGATAGAATTGGCGGAAGAGCATTTCCTGATCCTGTTCCTTCATGCCGATCCCGGTATCACTGACCGACAGAAGCAGGGAATCGTTGTCTGTCTGTGCCCGAACGATGATACGCCCTTGCTCCCGGTTGTATTTGATGGCATTGCTGAGCAGGTTGGTGACGACACGTGTGAATTCGTCGCGATCGACATCGATGGCAGGGAGTCCCGCTTCGTATTCGGTCTCGAAAGAAAGTCCCCGACTGTCGATTTCTCCCTGTAGCAATTCGCGTGTGTTTTCCACGATGTCGGGTACGTCGACGGCGACGATTTCCCTTCTGATGGTACCGAGATCGCGTCGACTGATATTGAGCAGATCATTGACCAGGTCGATCAGGGCCTGCAAACGTTCTTTCGAACGCGCAATCATCTTCTCGTACACGGAGATATCGTCTCCGAGCACACGACTGTGCATGGTTTCAAGATATCCGCTCACGGCAGCCACCGGGGCTTTGAGTTCATGGGCGACCATGGAGACGAATTGCGACTTCTGCGCGTCGAGACGCTTGAGCTGCGTGACGTCCTGAATGGTGGAGACAAAGCCGAGGATATTCCCCTCGGCATCCTTCACCGGTGCAGTTTTCATGTTCACCACCAATTCGAGTCCTGGTTTCATTTCCCATTCGTGGGATACCAGTTCGATGCCGTCTCGCGTCTTTTCCTGTGCTTCGCGGATGAGTTCGATCACCTCGACGGGCAGAATATCACTGATCTTGTCACCCGCTTTGATCGTTGAGGGAAATTTGAACAGGGAACGGGTCTGTGGATTGGCGAGCACAATCTCGTCTTCGAGATTTGTGACGAACACCGCATCATTGATAGCGTTGATGACAGTGCGGAGACGACTCTTCTCCTGACTGATTTCCAGCATGCGCCGCTCCTGTTCGGCACGCAATTCCCTGGTCTCGAGTGTCAGCCGCCGCTTTCCCAGAGCACGATTGACCTCGAATACAATCTGATCCGGTGTAAATGGTTTGGGTACGTATGTGTACGCACCGTGCCGTGTGGCTTCCACTGCCGTGTCAATCCCTGCGAAAGCAGTGATCATCATGTATTCAGTGTCCGGAAATTTATCCTTGAGCGTTCGTAATACGGTGAGTCCATCGATATCCGGCATTTTCAGATCGATCAGAGCGACATCGTACTCATGTTCCGAACCGCGGGCAATCCCCTCGCTGCCGTTTTCGGCAACGGTGACATCGTATCCCTCCATTGTAAAAATCCGACGAATGCCTTCCCGCATTCCCATCTCGTCATCGACAACGAGCAAACAGGGTTTGTTTTCTTCCATGACTATTTACCGGGGTGGATGCCCTGCGGCAGTGGCGACAGCGCAGCAGCCAATTCCCGTGGAGACATCTGTGCGCCTGATGGATAATCCCTCAAATCCGCAGGCATGGTGATAGTGAATGTGCTTCCCTTCAGCACCTCGCTCTGCACGGTGATCTGTCCGTGATGGAGTTTGACGATACCGTAACTGATAGGCAAACCCAGACCCGTCCCCTTCCCGATCTGCTTGGTGGTGAAGAACGGTGTGAAAAGGCGCGACAGATTTTCCTTCGGTATCCCGACGCCTGTATCGGTGATGCTGATCACGATATCCCGCGGAGATTCCGCCGTATCGACTGCGATACGCAGCGTTCCGCCATCGGGCATGGATTCGCAGGCATTCATCGCGAGATTGAGCAGCACCTGTTTCATCTGATCGATATCCACATACAGGGGGGGGATCGCCTCGTCGATATTGCATTCGATGTCAATACCGGAGAATTCCTCCCGTGTGCGCAGCATAGCAAGTATGGGTTCGATCAGTTCCGCCGCCGTTGTTTTCTCGACGACGAGCTTTCCCTGCCGGGCAAAATTCAGCAGACTGCCGACAATGTTCTTGCAGCGCTCGGCTTCGGCGATGATGAATTGAATATCCTCGCGGGCGGGATCCATTTCTTTGAGTTGCTTGAGCAGCAGATGGGAGTACAGGACGATGGTGCCGAGCGGATTGTTGATTTCATGTGCCACGCCGGCAGCCAGTTGTCCGACCGATGCGAGCTTCTCGTTATGGATGAGCTGCGTCTGGGCTTCAGCCAGTTCCCGATGCGAACGCTCCAGATTGTCAATCGTGTATTGCAGACACATTTCCTTTTCTGCGATGCCCTGGGCAACCGCAACAGCGAGTGCCCGGCAGCTCTCGTAACCGCAGGCCTCGCAGTTGATCTGTTCCGCAGGGACGTGCTTCCCCATGGTCCTGAGAATATGCTGTATCTCACTCTCCCCGGGAGTCCGTTCACGAACGTGCCGGTCCTGGAAACTGCGGGAAAGATCCAGATCTCTGGCCTGTTCGACGGTATCGTACCACTCGGCCTGATCGAGTTCCTTCTGCCGTGATTTCACCCAGGAAATGATGCATTCACGTTTTTCGAAATAGTTCAGTGAACTGGTCATTCCCGGACCGTTGATACACCCTTCACAAAAAAGAATATCGATGAGTTTGCTGTTGACCTTGCCCTGGGCGATCTCGTTTATAATGTTCATGCAGCGCTGACGCCCTTCGACGACAATGACTTCCTCGTCCATAACATCGGAACTGATGCCGGCGCTTTTCAGCAGTCCACCGGACACCGGATAAATCTGTCCCAGGTTTGCACGCGGCGGATCGAACTCCACGGTCTCCTGCGCTGCCGGATCAATCCCCTCCTCGGAAAACATGATGATGAGTTCATCGAAGGTCAGCGCCTCATCGATGACCCCCGCGACATTCTCGTCGTGGATTTCCACTTTCTTCGCTACGCAAGGGCCGATGAACACGACCAGGGAGTCTTCTCCATACCGTTCGCGGACGATGTTGCCTGCGGCAATCATCGGGGAAACGATCGGAGCGAGATTATCGATCAGCTCCGGATGGTATTTCTCTATATACTCGATGATGGCAGGACAGGGTGTTGTGATGACGGGCGCGTCCTGCTGCTCGACATGGACGCGATAGGCCTCGCTGACCAGATCGGCACCGAAGGCTACTTCGGCGACGCGTGTGAAGCCAAGTGCATGCAACGCGCCGACCACGCGCAGCGGATCGACTTCCGGAAATGCGGCCGGTAATGACGGTGCGACCAATGCGATACGCTCCCGTTTCCCCTCTGCCAACATCGTACGCAACGGCGAAATTCCGTCCCGGACGGATTTGGCATTCTGCGTACATACTTTCATACAATTACCGCAACCGACACAACGCGAGGAAAGAACTACCGCCTG
>JAGTUW010000270.1 GCA_018224345.1 Bacteroidota bacterium | reverse complement strand
TCGGTACCTGGTCACGTGACCGGGATTGCCTCTGGAATATCGCCAAGAAACCGGATATTTACGGCGACGCATTCAAATGGCCGAAAATCTGGCAGAATAATCGCGATCAGATCAAGAACCCAGATATCATTCATCCGGGACAGGTACTGAAAATTCCGGCACCTGCACCGCTGACCCCGGAAGAGGAAACCGCTGCACGGCGTTATTATCGCCAGAAGCGCGAAGCGGAAATGGGCGGCGACACTGAATCCGGCTCCTCGCCGGAGAACATCGTCCGCTAGATTCATGCATCTCCGTCTTCATCTCCACTGCTGTTGCAGTACCGGGAGTGTGATGGCGGGGACAAGCAATGACACACATTTTCTTCGGGAAAACCCTTACATTACAGGATGTAAGGGTTTTTCCCGTTTCATTGTGGTAGTATGGAAAAGGATTTGCAAACAGAAAAACGCATTCGCGTTGATGGTACCAATCCCGTGGTACTGTTCGGCTTCAACGACGCGCACCTGCGTATCATCGAAGAACGTTTCGACGTGAGCATTGTCGCTCGCGGCGAGAGCGTGCTGATACGGGGTGAAGGCGAGATCGTCGACCAGGTCGAGAAAGTGCTCAAGGAACTCGTGTTTATCGTCAACAAAACGGACGCACTCTCCGACAGGGACGTCAATACGGTGATCGACATCATGACCAGTGGGGCGTCGCCCGAACTCTCCCCGGATGAAATCGACAATGTGGTGCTGTATGCGAAAAAGGATTATATCAAGGCGAAAACGCCCGGCCAGATCAGCTATCTGCAACAAATCCGGGCGAATGATATCGTTTTTGCCATCGGTCCGGCCGGGACAGGAAAAACATATCTGGCAGTGGCCGCCGCTGCCGCAGCACTGCGCAAGCATGAAGTGTTGAAAATCGTGTTGACGCGTCCGGCTGTCGAAGCAGGAGAAAGCCTGGGCTTTCTGCCCGGCGATTTTCGCGAGAAAGTCGATCCGTATCTGCGGCCACTGTACGACGCCCTCGATGACATGCTGCCCGCAGAAAAACTCAAGTCCTACATCGAGCGGCGGACAATCGAGATCGTGCCGCTGGCCTATATGCGCGGCAGGACGCTCAACAACGCCTTTATCATTCTCGACGAAGCACAGAATGCGACATCGATGCAGATGAAAATGTTTCTGACAAGGATGGGAGCGAATTCACGCGCCATCATCACCGGGGATATCACGCAGATCGATCTGCCGATGCGGCATACCAGCGGATTGGTGGAAATCCAGGATATACTGCGCGGTGTCGAAGGTGTGGGTTTTCAGTACTTCGACAAAGGAGACGTCGTGCGGCATCGCCTCGTCAAGAACATCATCGATGCCTACGAACGTTTCCAGGGAGGGCAGGATGCCTGAGACCTGTGGCGAAGGCGTATCACTGCGCCGGCTGCTTTTCGTTTTCGTACTCGTGCTGATGCTTTCGCTCAATCCCGTCCCCGTGCAACGGACAGTGGCTGTCGAAGCGCCGCGCATCGTGTACGTGATGTCACGGCGGAAACGCCGTCCCGGTCTGCGCGGCAGGCGCCGCAGGTATGCATGGGGAGGACATGATTGTCTCAATACGAATTATTCACTTCAAGGTTCATAATCATCATGTACGAACAATATCTTTCTGAAGTCAGGGAAATCCGTCAGCGTGTCGAGGATCTTCGGGGGTATCTTTGACATAGATACCAAGCAACGTGAAATAGCGGAATTCGAGGCGCGCACGCAGGAACCCGGTTTCTGGGACGATAACATCGGCGCACAGAAAACCATGCGTGAGATAACGCTGCGCAAGGACTGGGTCGTCGAGTGGGAGGAAGTCGATACCCGCGCTGCTGATACGCTCGCACTTATCGAACTTGCCGAGGAAGCGGAGGACGCCTCGCTTGAAAAAGAACTTGCAGGAGAGGTCGCAGCGTTGCGGACCCTGCTGAAGAATCTCGAATTCAAGAATATGCTTTCGGGCGAGGACGATCACCGCAACGCAATTATCACGATTCACTCCGGTGCCGGCGGGACGGAGTCGCAGGACTGGGCGGAAATGCTGTACCGTATGTATCTGCGCTACTGTGAGCGCCGGGGCTTCGAGGTGCTTCTCGTCGACGAACTCGAAGGAGAAAGCGCGGGCATCAAGAGTGCGACGTTCGAGGTGAAGGGGCCATATGCCTACGGCTATCTCAAATCCGAAATCGGCGTGCATCGCCTTGTGCGAATTTCACCGTTCGACTCGGCCAAACGGCGGCATACCAGCTTTGCCTCCGTGTTCGTCTATCCTGAAATCGATGATGACGTGGAGATCGAGATCAATCCAGCCGATCTGAAAGTGGACACCTTCCGTTCCGGAGGAAAGGGCGGACAGAATGTCAATAAAGTCGAAACGGCGGTACGCATCACGCATGCGCCCTCCGGTATCATTGTCGCCTGTCAGCAGGAACGTTCGCAACATCAGAACCGCGCAACGGCGATAAAGCTGTTGCAATCGCGTCTGTACCAGTTAGAACGTGAGAAGGAAGCAAACCGTCTTGCAACGATCGAAGACAGCAAGAAAAAAATCGAATGGGGCAGCCAGATCCGTTCGTATGTTTTTCATCCCTACAATATGGTAAAGGATCACCGCACCGGCGAGGAGACGAGTAATGTACAGGAAGTGATGGACGGCGATCTCACTGCCTTCTCGCAGGCCTATCTCCTGCAGTTCGGTAATGCCGTCGCATCGATGCCGGCCTGATCCTCATGGTGTGAAACCGGATGTCGTTCGAATTCTTCATAGCCCTGCGCTATCTGCGCAAACGGAACCTCAGCCGGTTCCTCTCCTTCATGACAGCCGTCGCAATAGGAAGTGTGGCTGTCGGGACCGCGGCGTTGATCATCACCTACACAATTCTCGACGGCTTCGAGCGTGAACTACGCGGCAATCTCATCGGGTTCTCGGCTCATATCCGCGTTGGTGTGTTTCGCGGGGACGTGGCCAATCAGGATGAAGATATCCGGGAAGCGTTGACACAGATCGGGAATGTGCAGGCCGCCGGGCCGTTTGTCGAACGCGAGGCCATGGCCATCACCCGCGACGAGATCGAGGGAGTGAAAGTCAAGGGGCTTGATTCGCTTGCCGATCTGTCGCGCATCCGTGATAAAATCGTGTCGGGCCACTACCAACTCAATCCCACCGACGGACGGCATTCCATTCTCATTGGGAAGCGTCTTGCCGACAAACTGAATCTGGGTGTCGGTGACCGCATGCTCCTGCTCGGTGTCACGGATTTCCGCGATCTGGCCGCCGCACCGAAAGTGCAATGTGTTATCCGTGGGATTTATGAAACCGGCATGGCCGAGTATCTCGACGACCTGTACGTGTTCACGGCACTGGAAACCGCGCAACGCGTCTTCGCCATACCCGGCCGCATCAGCGGATACGATGTCCTCTGTGCCGATGTGTCGCGCGTTGAGGAGACCGTTGATCGTATCCAGGCCCGCATCGGATATCCGTATGACCCGCGATCGGTATTCGCGCTGTTCAACCATCTTTTTGTGTGGATAGATCTGCAGCAACAACTCATTCCTGTTGTCGTCGGGTCTTTGATCGTCATTTCCGTCTTCAATGTCATCGCCACCTTATTGTTGTTCGTCATCGAGAAAACACAGTATATAGGAATACTCCTGGCCATGGGGGCTTCGCGACGGAACATCCGCCGCATCTTCGTGTTCCAGGGAATCGCTATCGGTGTTATCGGTGCGGGGCTCGGAGCGCTGCTGGCCTTCGTATTCAGTTTCGCACAGCAGGAATTGCGGTTCTTCAGTCTGCCCCAGGATGTGTATTTCATGACGACCGTTCCCATTCACATGTCCCTTGAAGTCTTCATCGGTGTTTCCGTCGCAGGCATGTTGCTTGCCTTCCTGTCTTCGTTCATTCCCGCGTGGCTTGCGGCACGACTCAATCCCATCCGTTCCATCCGTTTCCACTGAGTATGCAGATCGAACGTTTCATAGCGCGGCGTTATCTCTACGGCAAGAAGCGGTTCAGTTTCATCAACCTGATATCACTTCTGGCCACGCTCGGCATCATGTTCGGTGTCGCAGCGCTGATTGTCGTCATGTCCGTGTTCAACGGCTTCAACACACTGGTGATATCGATTCTTCAGGATTTCGATCCGCACGTCAAAGTCGAACGTATTCCGCGGAGTGAGGGGGCAGACGAGACGGAAGTGCGCAGCCTTCTCGCCGGCATCGACGGTGTACGCGGACTGTCGCCGTTTATCGAGCGCAAGGCCATGCTCATGACCGACGGGAATTCGCAATTCGTGATGGTCAAGGGTGTGCATCCCGACAGTATGCATGATGTGACGCGTGTGACGGAAAAAATCATCCTCGGCGATTTCTCCTTTTCCGAACGTAACGGTATTGTCCTCGGTGTGGGACTGGCCGATCGCATGCGTGTGCTCGTCGGTGATACGGTTGTCGTGTACAGTCCGGCCGGTATGGAAAAGCTGCTGACGCAATACGTCACACCGACGGTGCTGCGTTGTCCGGTGACCGGCATCTATGATTCTCAGAACAAACTCTACGACGGTGCGTACGCCTTTCTCGCTCTGGACGATACGCGGCGGCTGTTTCGCATGGAGAGCACGCTGACCGGCTATGAATTGCGGCTTGACGATGTCGACGACAGCGATGCGGTACAGACGCAACTGCTGCAAAGTATCGGGCCGGGATGGAATGTGCTGACCTGGTTCGATCTTCACAAGGATCTCTATTCCGTCATGGCCATCGAGCGCTGGAGCGCCTTTATACTCCTCGGTGTTATCATTGCCGTCGCCGTGTTCAATATTCTCGCCTCGTTGACCATGCTGGTACTGGAGAAAAAACGGGATATCGGGATACTGCGCACCATGGGTATGACGGATCGCAGTGTGCAGCATATTTTCCTGCTTGAAGGCGTATGGATCGGAACCATCGGTGTGGCAGCGGGACTCTTCATCGGCGTGCTGCTCACCTGGTTGCAGGGAAGTTATGGGTTGCTTTCTCTCGACGCAGCGTTCATCATCCCGGCGATTCCCGTGGAATTGCGCTTCAGTGATATCGCACTGATTGTGGCGGGGACGTTCGGGCTCTGTCTCCTTGCGGCCTGGTATCCCGCGCGACGGGCACGCAGTGTCAACATCATCGATGCGGTGCGGTGGGAATGAAAGCGGGTGGACTCATACTGTATGTGACTGGCATCCGCTTCGTAACGGCGGCAGAGAACCTCCGGCGAACCGGCACACAATTTTTTCCTGTCTCAGAGGAATGTATATGAAACAACCCATCGTGCAGGTACATGACGTTTACAAGACCTACGCCACCGGCGCCACTGGCCGGCTCGAGGTGTTGCGCGGCACATCCTTTGATGTCCTGCCCGGAGAGGTCGTCGCCATTGTCGGCGCCTCCGGTGCAGGCAAGAGCACCTTGCTGCATGTCATCGGTGCGCTCGACCGGCCGGATTCCGGTTCTGTGCTTCTTGATGGAGAGGACATCTTTGCAATGGATGATCATCGCCTCGCGGCGTTCCGGAACAGGAATATGGGCTTCGTCTTCCAGTTCCATCATCTGTTACCGGAATTCAGCGCGCGGGAGAACATCGCCATTCCCGCGATGATCGGCGGTGCGTCGCTTACGGAAGCGGAGCGCCGTGCCGACACGCTGCTCGACATCGTCAAGGTTTCGCATCGCGCCGATGCGCGTCCTTCGGAACTCTCCGGCGGTGAGCAGCAGCGCATTGCCGTTGCGAGGGCGCTGGTGAACAACCCCCGGCTGGTGCTGGCCGATGAACCGTCGGGGAATCTTGATGAGGACAATGCGGCGATGTTGCACGAACTGCTCTGGTCGCTGGCACGGGACAACGGACAGACCTTCGTCATCGTCACGCATGACGGCGATCTGGCAGCACGTGCGGATGCCACACTGCGCCTGCATGAAGGGAAACTTCTCGGCCGGGTATGAGAATTATCCGCTTCGAGTTTCGTATTTTAGTTTTTTTGACAGAACTTTCAGTATGAACGCATTGGAGTTGTTGTATGGCCAAAGTACAGAGGAAACGGAAAAGCAGTCGCCGGTTGCTCGATGCCCCGAAAGCGGAGCTGCCGCAGAAGATCAACTACATGATACTCATTGCGGGTGTGGCCGTATTGATCATCGGCTATCTCGTCATGATGATGGGGGACGACATCAGTCCGGTTTCGGTGACCATCGCTCCGATCATTCTTTTTATTGCGTATTGTATCATAATTCCAGTCGGAATCATTTTCAGGAAGAAGAAAACGGATCCCGAACAGGCAGGGACTTAGCCGTCTTGCACGAGCTATCGGGAACAGACGGCAGGACGGGCAGGCGGCAAGGAGCCGCTGTGGTATTTTTCCATGAAGGCAACATAACATCAGTATTGAAATATCTATGAAATTCACACTCTGGAACCGAATATCCGCTGCGATCGTGTTTCTGATCGCGGGCATCATTCATATCATGACCGTCGCCCCGACGATTTCATTCTGGGATTGCAGCGAACGGATCACTTCCGCAGTGACCATGGGCATCATGCATCCTCCGGGTGCGCCCTTCTTCCAGATCGTCGGTCGCATGTTCTCTCTGCTTCCTCTGGGGGACGATATCGCATTCCGCGTGAATCTGATCTCCACTTTCTCGAGTGCCTTCGCTGTACTCTTCGTCTACCTGGTATCGATGCGCCTGTTCCGTGAGTGGAAGGGTGATCCGCAACACGTGCCGGGAGCGTTGATTATGATCATCGCATCTGCGATCGGGGCATTCACCCTGTCATTCAGTGAAACGTTCTGGTTCAACGCCGCCGAGGCGGAAGTATACGCGAACAGTACGTTCTTCATTGCGCTTGTCGTCTGGATCGCCACGGAGTGGTATTACAAAATCGGTGTGTTCAAGACAGAGCGATCCCTGTTGCTGATCGCCTATCTGGTAGGCTTGAGTCTGAGTGTACATCTGCTGACCCTGCTTGCTCTCTTCTTCGTGTTTGTTCTGATTTATTTCCGCGATCGCAAGCGCGAAGACATCACTCCGCGGACCTTCGGAATCGCAATCGCTCTCATTGCCGGAGGTTTCTTCGTCATTTACCCGGGTATTGTCAAATACGTGCCTGCCATGCTTGGCAGCGGCGCAGGGCAGTTCTTCCTTCTCCTGCTGGTTGCCGGCCTGATCGTTGTTGTCGCGAGAGAAAAGATTCAGGCCCAGTTGCGCATGGTCGCACTGGCCATACTGCTCATCATGCTGGGCTTCAGCACGTATACACTTATCCCGATCCGTTCCGGTCAGCAACCTGCATTGAACGAGAACGCTCCAGACACGATCGAAGGCCTTTACAGTTACCTCAACCGCGATCAGTACGGCACCTATCCGTTGCTGAGCGGACCGAATTTCAATGACCGCTCGCGGCAGATCGATTTCAATAAAAAGGATTTTCTTCCGCGTCGCTGGAGTCCGGAACACACGAATGCCTATGCCAAGTATTCCTCGGATATCGAGTACTTCCTGAAATTCCAGTTGGGACATATCTATCTGCGCTACTTCATGTGGAATTTTGTCGGGCGTGCCGGAGACATACAGGATGCGCCGGTCGCATTTATCGGGGATGTCGATGCCTGGTCGGAAAGCCCCGATTACCCGAACCGGCACTATGCCATCCCGCTCCTGCTCGGTTTGCTTGGCATGTACTATCATTTCCGGAAGGATTTCAGGACCGGAACTGCAACTGCCGCGCTGTTCTTCATGACAGGCATCGGTCTGGTGCTGTATTTCAACATGGCCGAGCCGCAGGTCCGGGAGCGTGATTATTTCTTTGTCGGTTCATTCTATGTCTTTGCCATGTGGGTCGGCATCGGTGTCTACGGTCTGATCGACCTGCTGCTTTCGAAGACCGGCCGGAATGAGGCCGTCGGTGTTGCCCTGGCTGTCATGCTGCTTGTTATCGGGCCAGGCAACATGTTGGCGCAGAACTACAATACCCATGACCGACACCTCAACTATGTCGCCTTTGATTATGCATACAATCTCCTTCAGAGCTGCGATCAGGATGCCATTCTGTTCACCGGAGGGGACAACGACACCTTCCCTGTCTGGTATCTGCAATACGTTGCCGGCGTGCGGCGTGATGTCCGTGTCGTCAATCTGAGTCTGCTCAACACATCGTGGTACAGCAAGCAGATGAAGAACGAGCGTCCTTACGGAGCCAAAACCATAAAATTTTCCTATTCCACCGCCGAACTCGAACGTCTGCGTCCCGTGCAGTGGAGTACGCAGAGACTGCGTGTCCCGATCGACAAGGAAAACTTCAACTTCGGATCGCTGGAGATGCATCCGTATTTTCAGTCAGACAGAGAGTTGCCGGACAGAATGGAGTTCGAAGTGAGCTCAACCTGGCAAGATCCTGCAGGCACGGACGGTCTTCGTGTGCAGGACCTTCTGATCATCGATATTCTCAACAACAATTTCAGTGAGCGGCCGATTTGCTTCGCTCTCAGCACGGCGCCGAGCGACCGTCTTTCTCTGGAAAACCACCTCATTGTGGAAGGATTGGTCTATCGCGTTGCGCCTGTGGCGTTGCCGCAGCGTGGAAATCGCTATTACACAAATGTAAATGCTTCTGTCACGAAGAAGCATCTGACAGAATTGCGCCAGAAAGCGGACAGCACTCTCTCCTACGGCTTCATGTTCCGGGAGCTGAACAACCCGCGCATCAATCTCGACGAAGCCAGTATGAAGATGATTTACAGTTTCCGCGTTCTGCATATGGGTCTGGCGCAGGTATTGTTGCAGGATGAAAACGATCCCGATGGTGCTCGTCAGGTACTTGCGAAAATGGAGGAAACTATTCCGAGTGAGTATCACACCTTTGATCGCTCTCTCCAGACAGATCTGGCGAATATGTACATGATGATGGATGATACGGCGAGCTACCGGAGAATTGCGGACCCGCTCGAGGAGTGGTATCTCGAGCAGCTCGAGAGGGATCCGACGGGACAGGCGACCATGCGTTCTCCGTACTTCTTCCTGCTTGAGTACTATGAGGTGACCCAGCAATGGCAGAAGGGAATCGACATTCTCCGTCGTGCCGAACAACTCTACCCGGGTGATCCCTCTATCGCCGAGCGTATCCGCATCCTGCAATCCTATATCGATCAAGGCGGTATGCCCGGTGCAGCGGATATTCCAGCTGCGGTCGAGGAACTGGACATCGTCGAGGATACGCTCGCCGTCATTGAACCATAGGAGGACGAATGCCAAGAACGCTTATCACCGGGGGAGCCGGATTCCTCGGCAGCCATCTCTGTGACCGTCTGCTCGCCGAAGGCCATGAGGTGTTGTGCATGGACAACCTCATCACCGGGGATGTCGCCAATATCGAGCATCTGTTCGGACACCCGGGCTTCAGTTTCATCAAATACGATGTCACGGAATTTGTGCATGTCGCCGGCTCGCTCGATTATATCCTGCATTTCGCTTCACCGGCAAGCCCGATCGACTATCTCAAACTCCCGATACAGACACTGAAGGTCGGATCGCTCGGGACACACAAGGCGCTCGGTCTGGCCAAGGCCAAGGACGCGCGCTTTCTCCTCGCCTCCACCTCGGAGGTGTATGGCGATCCGGAGATACACCCGCAGGTGGAGTCCTACTGGGGCAACGTCAATCCCGTCGGTCCACGTGGTGTGTATGACGAAGCCAAACGTTTCGCCGAAGCCATGACCATGGCCTATCACCGTTACCACGGTGTGGAAACCCGCATCGTGCGCATCTTCAACACTTATGGTGAACGCATGCGCATCAATGACGGACGCGCCATTCCGGCGTTCATGTCGCAGGGTATTCGCGGGGAGGACGTCACCGTCTTCGGTGACGGTCTGCAGACCCGCAGCGTCTGTTATGTGGCGGACCTCGTCGACGGCATTCACCGCCTGCTGCTTTCGGATTACGCCGACCCGGTCAACATCGGCAATCCCGACGAATTGACCATGATAGATCTCGCCCGGGAGGTCATCGAGATCCTGGGTTCTTCGAGCCGCATTGTGCACAGGGAATTGCCCGAAGACGATCCGAAAGTGCGTCAACCCGATATCTCTCTTGCCCGGCGTCTTCTGGGTTGGGAGCCGCGTATCGATCGGCGGGAAGGGTTGCAACGGACGGCCGAGTATTTTCGTGAAAAGTTGCGCGGGAGTGAAACCTGAGGACTCTACGTCGCAGGCGCTTAAAGGTAAATAACTGCGGAGTACAACGTCCGGATTGTGTTTTGCAGGCGCGTTCAGGCGGTTAAATACAGATTACAACGTCCGGCCTGTATGTCGCCGGATCTTAAATGGAAATAACTGCGGAGTACAACGCACGGACCGTATGTTGCAGCAGCTTAAATGGAAATAACTGCGGAGTACGGCGCCCAGACCGTATGTTGCAGCTATGGTGAAATAAAAGGACAAGGTGGCAAAAGCCATACAAGCCTGAAAGGGCGACATCGCCACCGACAACGCCACCGGGAGAAAGGGAGACATCCATAGAGCCAGGGGCAACGCCCTTGGGATTCTCGTTACCTCCTCCCGAGGTCCACGCAGAGCAGGAGGGCGAGGGGGAGCAGCATGTTGAAATACGAACCCCAGGAAACGAAAAAGGCGAAGGCCGCGACAACGTAGAGCAGGAGGGCAATGAGTGCGACCTGCTCGCGTG
>JAGTUW010000269.1 GCA_018224345.1 Bacteroidota bacterium | reverse complement strand
TGGTTGATCCCGTCTCCGGGAACTGGCATGGCGGCATCCCCTCACTTGCCACCGCGGCGGATTACATTCTGACTGCGGAAGCCATTATACAACTCCGTGTCGGCAGGGAATAAAAGACAGTCCCCGGCAGAAATGGCGCCCCGCAGCGGGGCCGCAGCGGGGCCGCAGCGGAATCACCTTGTTTCCCCTCCGTCTCTTTTGTAGTTTTCAGGTTTGGAAAACAGCACTTTCATGAACGAGCAAGCGCGAAACGAATGTCTGAACACTTAGGTCATATTCTCTGGGTCGATGATGAAGTGGAGTTTCTCCGCTCACACATCATGGTGCTGGAACAACGGGGGTACAAGGTCAGCACGGTGACAAACGGTGAGGACGCCGTGGATTTCGTCCGGAAACATTCCGTCGATCTTCTTTTTCTGGATGAATCCATGCCGGGGATGGGTGGGCTTGAGACGCTCGTTCATATCAAGGATGCGAAGCCTGATCTGCCCATCGTGATGGTCACGAAGAACGAAGAAGAAAGTGTCATGGAAGAAGCGATCGGGGAGAAAATCAATGACTACCTGACCAAACCTGTCAATCCCAGTCAGATTCTGCTCGTCACGAAAAAGTTTCTCCAGGGAAAACGAATCGTTGGTGACAAGACAGCGCAGGACTATATCCGCGAGTTCCAGGAAGTTTCCATGAAACTGCTCAGTCCTCTTGATCACGAGGAGTGGATGGAGATCTACAAAGCGCTTGTTGAATGGGAGTTGGAACTCGACCAGCATCCGGACCTTGGGCTGCAGCAGACCATGGCGGCACAGCGCAAGGAGTGCAATCAGGAATTCTGCAAATATGTGGAAAAACATTATCGTGACTGGGTCAATGACGAATCAGTGACGATGTCGCCGCATGTAGTGGATCGCTTCCTTCTCCCGAAACTGGCTTCGGAGGGACCGGTATTTTTCTTTGTCATCGATTGTATGCGCTATGACCAGTGGCTCGTCATGGAGCGGCATTTACGGGATCTCTATGACATTGAGAAAGATTTCTATCTCGGTATTCTCCCCTCTGCGACGCCATACGCACGAAATTCTATTTTCAGCGGCTATTTCCCGAACGAGATCGAGCAGGCATTCCCCGATCTCTGGGCAAGCAAGGAGGATGACGATTATTCGATGAACCGGCACGAAAAAGAGTTTCTCGAAAAACTTCTCCAACGGAGAAGAATCTCCCTGCGCAATGACCTGAAGTATATCAAGATCATCGATCCGGAATATGGCAAGCAGATGGCGGGCAATATTTCCTCCTTCGTCAAAAATCATCTGACCGCTATCGTGGTCAACTTCGTCGATATGCTCGCACACAGCCGTTCCGACTACCCGATACTCAAACAGATCGCACCCGACGAAGCCGCTTATCGTTCGCTGACCGACACCTGGTTCATGCATTCCTCCCTGTTGAGCATGTTCCGGCAAATCGCGCGCACACCGAACGCGACGGTGATCGTGACCTCTGATCACGGAAGTGTCCGCTGCCTGCGCGGAAGCAAGGTACTCGGCGATCGTGAAACATCCACGAACCTGCGATACAAATACGGCCGCAACGTCAAGGCCGACGCGAAACAGGCGATGTACATCAAGGATCCCTCAGAGTACAAACTTCCACGTCGTGGCATGATGACCAATTATGTCATCGCGAAAGAGGATTACTACTTCGTGTATCCAACCGAATACAACAAGTATCTGACCTACTATCGTGACAGCTTCCAGCATGGCGGCATGTCGCTGGAGGAACTGATTCTCCCGGTGATAACCATGAAATCACGAAGCTGAACGCCGTATGGATGAGACTATAGAGACATACGAAGAAGCCGAAACGCGCGCTGCAGGTGTACGGCTGGCTCTGTCGCTTCCCGAATACGCACTCGTGGCATTCAGCGGCGAACTGGGAAGCGGGAAGACTGCCTTCATTCGCGGGATGTGTGAGGCCTTCTCCTGTCCGGAACAGGTGAGCAGTCCGACCTTCACCCTCATCAATGAGTATTCCGGCACGCGCACAGTGCTGCATTGCGACCTGTATCGTCTTTCGGGTACGGAGGATATGCATGCCATCGGGCTCAGCGATGTGTTCGCGCGTGAAGCGGTCATCCTCATCGAATGGGCAGAGCGTGCATTACCGCTCCTGCCCTTCCCGCGTTACGAAGTGGCAGCCTGGCATGGAGAGGAAGATGCACAGCGTCGATATCGCATCCGTTACGTGAAGGATCCCCACGACAGTATTCTTTTTGAACCTGTCGAACCATTCGCGAGGCCTTTGTGATACTGGGAATTGAAACCGCCACCGCCCGGCTGAGCATCGCGCTGCACGACGGCGAACGTGTGCACGCTGCGATCAATATCAATCGCGGTAACGCGCATGACGAGCTGCTCGTCCCTCTCTGCCGCGATCTTATCGCACATGCGAATCTTTCGATGGAGGAACTCCGCGGTGTAGCGGTTTCCGCCGGACCGGGGTCTTTCACCGGGTTACGCATCGGCATGGCGGCGGCGAAAGGTATCGCCTTCGGACGATCACTCCCGTTATTTGCCATCCCGACGCTCGATGCCGCGGCTGAAACGGTTGCCCGGTCATGGCATGTTGCTGAGGGATGTATGCTGGCAGTCTGCATGGATGCGAAACGGGGCGATGTGTATATCGCAACGTATGCGCTCGAGACATATCGTTGGACGAAAAAAAGGGAGACCAGGGTTGTTCCCTCGGCAGAGTTGCCTGCATCCCTGCCTGACGGCATATTGCTCGCCGGCGACGCTGCGGAGAGCGTGTCCATGGCCAGTCCGGACAGATTTCGGCTTTTGTCAGATGCCGCTGCGGTATTCGATGCGCGTTCCGTCGCTGCTCTCGGTGCCCGTATGATATCAGAGGGCAGAAGCAGCGATATCGACAACTGTGAACCCCTGTATATCCGGGCGTTCGAAATCAAGGAGGCGAAACCCCTCCTTTCCCGCATGTGAAATTATCCGGAGACGCAGAATATGTCCTGGTTCAGAAGAGATAAAAGTAATATTGACACGAACGCCCGGAAACGCGAGGTCGCCGACGGATCCTGGGTAAAATGCGAACACTGCAGTGAAATGATGCATCACAAACAGCTCGCTGATTCATTATACACCTGCATACACTGTAATGCATCGTTCCGCGTCACGGCGCGACAGTATATCGATTTTCTTCTCGATAAAGGCAGTTTCAGGGAAGCCGACAGGAAAATGCGATCAACCGATCCGCTGAAGTTCCGTGACAGCAAGGCCTATGCCGATCGCATCGAAGCGATGGCACGCACGACCGACATGTATGACGCCATGCGCAGTGGCATGGGACGGATCGATGACATGCCCGTTTCCATCGCTGTTATGGATTTCGGTTTTATCGGCGGAAGCATGGGTTCGGTCGTCGGTGAGAAAATTGCGCGTGCCATCGATCGCGCCATCAAAAGCAAATGTCCCTTGATCATCGTCTCCACCAGCGGCGGAGCGCGCATGATGGAGGGGGCGTTCTCCCTGATGCAGATGGCCAAGACCAGTACGCGCCTGACACTGCTGCATGATGCAGGACTCCCGTACATCTCCATCATGCTTGATCCGACTACAGGTGGTGTCACGGCGAGTTTTGCGATGCTTGGAGATATCAACATAGCGGAGCCGAAGGCACTGATCGGTTTCGCCGGTCCGCGCGTGATCAAGCAGACCATTGGTCGCGATCTGCCCGAGGGCTTTCAGCGATCGGAATTTCTGCTCGACAAGGGCTTTCTCGATATGGTTGTACAGAGATTAGACATGCGTGAGACGATCGCCCGCCTGCTCACCCACATGCACGGAAAGTAGACGCGCCACCATGCAACGCATCACAGACATTCAGGAGATGCAGCGTACCGCTGATCGTCTGCGTATCGAAGGCAAACGCATCGGCTTCGTACCAACCATGGGGTTTCTGCACGCCGGCCATCTCGACCTGCTGCGCGTTTGTCGCGAACAATGTGACATCGTAGTCCTGTCCGTATTCGTCAATCCTGCACAGTTCGGTAAGGGAGAGGACTTCGGTCGCTACCCGCGTGATCCCGACCGCGATGAAGCGCTGGCGGCTTCCGCAGGCTGCGACATCGTATTCATACCGAACTCGGAAGACATATATCCGCCCGATGCATCCACCCGGGTAGAAGTCGAAGGGTTGAGTGAACTATGGGAGGGCCGTTTTCGTCCCACACATTTCCGCGGCGTCACCACCGTCGTATCCCTCCTTTTTCACATTGTCAAACCCCACTGCGCCGTGTTCGGCCAGAAGGACATTCAGCAGGCGGTCATTATCCGTCGCATGGTTCGTGACCTGCATTTCGACATCGAGATCATCGTTGCGCCTACGCGGCGGGAGAATGATGGACTGGCAATGAGTTCGAGAAACACGTATCTTGCGGGGAGTGGGCGCAGCGATGCAGCAGTTCTTTCACGCGCGTTGCGTCTTGCCGAACAGGCGATTGCCGGCGGTGAGCGGAATACCGCGATGATACTTGCGATCATGCATGACGAATTGGCGGGCAGTCCGGATATCAAATTGGACTACGCAGCGGTCTTCGATGCCGAAACACTTGAGGAAATCATCGTGATCGATAAAGCCCCCGTCGTCATTGCCATCGCAGCCCGTATTGGAAATACACGATTGATAGATAATACGATAGTGAAAGGCGAGACGATAGAATCATGAAACGTATCATGTTCAAATCCAAAATACACAGGGCACGCGTCACCCAGGCGGAATTGTATTACGAAGGAAGCATTACCATAGATGCACACCTGATGTCGCGTGCGGACATTCTCGAATACGAAAAAGTACAGGTCGTCAATGTCAACAACGGCCACCGTTTTGAAACCTATGCGCTCAGGGGCGACGCCGGGAGTGGAACCGTCTGTCTCAACGGTGCCGCTGCCCGCCTTGGCCATCTCGGTGATGACGTGATTATCATTACCTATGCCGAATATGATGGGGACGAGTTGGACGGACATGCACCAAAAATCATACTCGTCGATGAGCAGAATAACATCAAATCGGAATTATGATTTCTCACTCACCATGAATGGATATCACTGCCAAATTTCATACGCTACCCTACCGACAACACGGGAACTCAAATGATTGACGCGAGCAGCGCCTCATCCTCTCTTGCCGCGATTATCATGGCGGCCGGGCAGGGCAAACGAATGAACAACCCCGACAAGGCAAAGGTCATGTATGAATTAAACGGTACGCCGCTGATCGGTCACGTCGTACGTCTTGCAATACTGCTTGGCTGTCAACCAATCGTGGCCGTCGTCGGACATCAGCGCCAGAGTGTAATTGATTACCTCGGCAAGGCAGACTTCCCTGTCACGTTTGCTGTGCAGGAACAGCAACTCGGCACCGCACACGCCGTCATGGCAACGGAGGAGTCGTTGACCGGTTTTGACGGCGATATCATCATCCTCTCCGGCGACGCACCGCTGACACGTCCGGAAACACTTCTGGCCGCGTTGCGCAAGCATAAGGAACATGCAGCCGCTGTGACGGTACTGACCGCGGTGCTCCCCGACGCCTCGGGCTATGGCAGAGTGATACGCGATGCACAGGGGGCTGTGTTACGTATTGTCGAGCACAAGGACGCGAACGAAGAGGAACGGGCAATTCGTGAAATAAACAGCGGGATATACATTTTCAACCGGCACGCACTGTTCACTGCACTGAAACGTGTTGACAACGACAATGCCCAGGGCGAATACTATCTCCCCGACGTTTTCAGCATCTTTCGCTCCGAAGACCGTGTCATGCTGCCCTTTGTCGTCGATGATATCGATGAGATCCGGGGCATCAATACATTGGAGCAGCTTGAGGATATGGAAATGCTCTACAAGCAACGCCAGATGGAACGCTAATGTACTCGAATTCGTTTATTTTTTTGATCTTTTTACCATAGCTACATACACGACTCATGGCAACCCGGTTCAATATTCATCCGGACAACCCGCAGATGCGAATGATCGATCAGGTAGTCGAGCAACTGCATCGCGGAGCAGTGATGCTCTACCCTACGGACACCGTTTACGCTATCGGCTGTGATATCAGGAGCAAGGCCGGTCAGCAGCGTATTCGGAAAATCCGTAATCTCCCCGACAGTAAACCACTCACCTTCGTCGCTTCATCGATTTCGCAGATCGCCGATTACGCGAAGATTTCCGATTCCGCTTACCAGATCATCCGGCAGCTGGTCCCGGGCCCTTATACATTTCTTCTCCCCGCCACCAGGCTTGTTCCAAACCTTGTACTCAACTCTAAACGCAGTACGACGGGTATACGCGTACCTGACCATTTCATGTGTCAACTGCTTATCGCGGAGCTGGGAAATCCACTGATATCCATGTCCGCTAAACTCGATGACTGGGACGAACCCGGCTATAACGAAGAGTTGTTCGATCTCTTCGATCCCCATGTGGATATCATTATCGAGATCGATGCCGAGTATCGCTCACCCAACGGTGACGACCTCTCCACGATGATTGATTTCACCGGCGATGTCCCCACCATCCTCCGTGAAGGCCTGGGAATAGAAATGGCAAGTCAGATCATCTGAATCATCCGGTCTTTCTCTCTCTACCGAGACACCGACATCGTCGGACCACGTTCACACATCATGAGTAATTCCCTCCGGGCGGAAGCAGCGTCCGGTAGCGACGCGCACGATTGGCATTACCTGCGTGCTCTCACCGGGTAACGCATGAGGGCGTCTCTCCGGCACCCAGCGTGCGGGCAATCGGAGAATATCCTGAATTTCCCGGATCAACCGGGCGATGGGCGACGCTGCGTAAAGAAGTAGCCCCCATAGAGCAGTGCTTCGAAGACCAGGACAAGAAGCAGCGAAATCGTATCGCTGTCGAGCCAGGGAGCGAAGCCCCCTTCGGGAAAGAAGAAATGCACGATGAAACCCGCCATCGTCCAGCAGACGGAAAAGATAATGCCGACAAAGATTGCCGACATGAAGGCATCGGCGAGTTTATGCTCAACATAGCTCTTGCTGAAGGCATAGGCGGCACCGATGATATGCAGATAAAAAATAAACGCTGCGATCATGATTAATAGGCGTCTTTTCCGAAAAGAATAGCATAGAGAGTTTTGAAGATAATACGGATATCCAGCTTCAGTGACCAGTTCTCGATATAGTAGAGGTCGAATTTCGTCCGCTCGGCGATAGGGACTTCCCCCCGCAAGCCATTGACCTGTGCCCAGCCGGTCAAACCGGTTTTCAGCCGATGGCGCTCGAGATATTTCGGTACGTAATTCCTGAACTGATCGACGAACTCCGGTCGCTCCGGCCGTGGTCCGACCACACTCATCTCACCACGCAGAACATTGATGAACTGTGGAATCTCGTCCAGGCTCAACCGTCTGAGTATGCGACCGATACGCGTGACGCGCGGGTCGTCGCGCCGTGTCCATGTCGGACCGGTAAAACGTTCGGCATCGACACGCATCGTGCGGAATTTATAGAGGTCGAATTCCTCTCCGTCGAGTCCGACGCGTCGCTGTTTGTACATGACAGGACTACCGGACTCCAGGCGAATGAGCAACATGATAATGAAGGTAAAGGGCGAGAACAGCACGAGCACGACTGCACTGAAAAGTAGATCGAATATGCGCTTCGCGATGCGTGACCATGCCGTCATGGGGATATCCTTGATCCCGATCAACGGTGTGTTGAACAACTCAGTGACACGCAGACGCGTGGGCGCGATCCCGATGACCTGTGGCTCCAGCAGAATCTGTATGCTTTTCCCTTCAAGTTGCGCAAGCAACTGCGAAAGCTGTTCGGTTTGTCCCTCCGCAAAGCACACCAGAATGGTTTCCACACGCTGCTCCGCAACCACCGATTGCAGTGCATCGAGCGTCCCGAGCCGTACCGCCGGGACACTCTCCATACGCTCATCTTCGGGAGAAATATATCCTACCAGCCGGTATCCCAACTCAGGCCGCTGCATCATCCGCAGCGCAAGTTCCGGAGCCATCTGTTTCGTGCCGACAATCAGTACATTTCGCAGTTCCCTTCCCTTCCGGTACAGATGTTTCTCATAGGTGAGTACCAGCACACGGCCGACGAACACCAATCCGATTGCCATCCCCCAGATGAATATAAATACGATACGTGAGTATGAAAATGTACGATAAAAGAACACCAGAGCGAGTACGATAAGCATACCGAAGCTGACCTGGCGGACGATGAGGAAGAATTCGAGACTCAGGTCCACGTCCCGGCGTGTACGATAGACCCGCTGGCGGTTGAACAGCATGATCCAGACGGGAGTGATGATAACTGCCCCGATCAGATAGGCTGCCTGCGGTGGATATCCTTTGGTAACGGGGATCAGTTGTGTGAGGAAACTGTCGAAACGCAGTTCATAACTGAAATAAAATGATGCGATAATCGCGAGAATATCGGAGACGACGGCGAGCAGCGGGATGAGGAGGTCGTTTCGACGTTGTGTTGTCATGAGGTGACGGATATCAGAATTCTACGCGCAGGTTTACTGTCGGAAGAATGGGAAGCATGTCGATACGTTCACCGGTCGTACGGTCATAGTAGAACATGTTGTTGCGGTCATACACATTGAGCACGCTGGCTTCGACCACAAGTTTCGCCCATTCCAGCTTGAACGCTTTTGAGACACTGACGTCCATGCGGTGATAGGCTGGAAGCCGCCCGGTATTCTTCGGTCCGAGCATGGTATAGGGTTCACCGGATTCGTCAATGTAACCACGACCGTCGAAGAGGCCGTTGAACAGCAGGCGGTCATAAAAGCCGACGATTTGAGAGAAGGGCAGCCCGGAACCGTATTCCCATCGCAGATTGACATCCCAGCCCGCCGCAGGCTTCCAGCCCGCGATGATATTGAGACTGTGCCGCCGATCGTAGCGTGGATTGTAGGTGAAATCACCGACAGTGCGCTCGGTGTGGCTGAGGGAGTACGAAAGCATGCCATAGTACTTCGGATGCTTTTCCTCCAGGAAGGCTTCAACACCATAGCTGCGTCCTTCTGCGCGCACAAAATCCGGGTCAGCGGCGTCGACCTTGTCGAGATTGTATTCGACGAGGTTGCGCATATCCTTGAAGTATCCCTGCAGGTTGAAATTCAATCCCGGAATGAAGGCCACGTCTCCATCAACGCCGATGATGTAGTGATCGGCTTCCTGCGATGGTTGATCATCGAGAATAGGAATCCAGGTTTCAAACAGTGAAACCACATCGTCTTCGTTCGTGATGGTCACCAGGCGTTGATGGACCCGGGCATACGAGACCTTGAACGACAGTGCCGGAGAGATGTCATAGCTCAGCGCCAGACGCGGTTCGAAGGCATCGGCACTGTTCGGTGAGAGCAGGGAGAATATATCGGAACGGATACCGACTTCGAGTGCGAAAGGACGGAATTGCTTGAGCTTGTATTTGAACCAGATACCGGTCTCGCTGTTTTTTCTTGTCTCATCGCGCTGAAAGTTTGCCGAATTGACAAAGGCAAAATGGTATTCAGGAAGACGGAACATGAAGCCCGCTCCGTACTGATCACCGTCGTCACGGAAATAGGTGACCGACCCATTGAAATACACATCACTGACTTCGGAAAGGCGCGGGCTGATCAGTGAGTTTTCCCTCGGACGCAGTTCTCCCTTGAAATTACTGAAGCTGAACGTGGTCTCGATCAAATACTTATTCTCCAGTACCTGGAACCAGCTCATACCATACGCGCCATTGCTCCACTGATATTCCGGATCGAAGGATGATTCCGAGCGGATCTGGTCTCCGCTGAAAAGCATGTGCAGGGAAAGCCTGCCCGCGTCACCCGTACTGACATTCGCGCGGCCGATGACATCATAGAAATCGAACGGCGTTTCCTGACGCACGAAATTCTGCAGCACCTCGTCGAAAAGACTTTTACGCATCGAGAGCATCCACGAGCCGTCCCACGGAGTCGGGCCTTCCACCAGCGCCTTGCCGCTGACCTGGCTGATATTGAGTTTTCCGGAGAACCGGTTTTTATTCCCTTCACGCGTCCTGATATTGATCACCGAAGACAGGCGATTACCCCACTGTGCGGGGAAGCCGCCCTTGATGATTTCCGCCTCCCGAATTGCATCGGCGTCAAAAATCGAGAATATGCCAAGTGCATGAAAAGGGTTGTATATAGTCATGCCATCGAGAATGATCAGGTTCTGATCGCCACCACCGCCACGGACATAGAATTGACTGCTCACGTCACTGGTGGCCACCACACCCGGCAGTACTGCGATGGCGCGGAACAGATCCGCTTCCACTGCTTTGGGAACCACTGATATCTCGGCCATGGTAATCGGTTGCGTACTGATTTCCGTGTCGTAGCGGATACGTCGATCTGCGGTGGTCTCGACTACGCCCATTTCGACGACAGTCGGCGAGAGCTGAAGATTCAGCACGACTATTTCTTCCGCGACGACATCGACCTCCTGAAGTTGCGTCGCGTAGCCAATCAGGGTCACTCTGATTTGCTGCTTCCCTGCGGGAATATTCCCGATGAGGAAGAAACCATTCGCATCGGTGGCCGCACCTATGCCATGGGCAGGTATATAAATGTTGACAAGGGACAGTCGTTCTCCGGTCAGCGAGTCGGTGACGATACCACGAACACCACCCGTGTTTCGCTGTGCCTGTGCGGCGGGCTGGCAGATGAAGAGAAAGAATACGGACAGAATACTGATGGTCGTGAGATATTTCATGGACTCAGTGGGCTTTTGCAATGGATGGCGTTCATGCGCGTATCACTGAAATACCGTACATTTCATACCGCATCTCGAATCGCAGTACTTACGGATGATACGCAATGTCCTACAGATTCAACCGCGCACAGATACGCTTTCTTTCTTCTGACCAGGCAGCCGATATTCACAGGGAATATCGTGAGCAAGCTGAAAAATACGCGGATTCACTCAGAATACAAACGGCACTCAGGGCACAATACAGCGACCTGCCCTCTGATATCATCGCCGCATGCATGGCGCAGTTCGCTCTGCAGTGGCGTGGTGCCGCCAAATGCAATCTGCCGGACAACGCCCTCTACACCGAAGCCGCACTGGAAATGGCATCCTCTGCGGCGACAGCCGCGCTGCATGCTGCCCTGTTGGGCAATGTGTTTCCTCACCCACCACGCATTCTTGAGATTGCCGCGGGCATCGGTTCGGACAGTGTCGCGCTGGCCCGGAACGCCGGCACACTGGTCTGTATCGAAGCAGATCCGGTACACACACTGATGCTGCGTCACAATCTTGCTGCCGCGCATGCACCGAACACCTGTGTGCTGCGTGGCAAGGCGGAGGATGTGCTCCCCGCCCTGCGGCTGGAAGGCATCGATGCAGTATTCGCCGATCCCGCACGACGAAACGCAGGCAGACGATATGTCAATGTGGAACAATACGCTCCGCCTCTTTCCATCTTCGATGCCTTCTCACCCGACCTCCCTCTGCTCGTGAAAATCGGTCCGGCCGCAACCGCACCTGAAGGATGGCAGGTCGCGACCGTGGCAGCCGACGGGGAATGCAAGGAAATCCTGCTGCATCGCAATCTCGGCCTCCCCGCAATCTGTGCACTTGATGCGGAGAGTGGCGAACGCTGGACAGCGCCGACCAGTCCGCCATTGCCGGTAAGCGTCGGTAATCCTGTCTGGTTGATCGAAGCGCATGGAGCAATCATTCGTACCGGACAACTCGCGTCATATTTCAGAGAACAGCACTGCGAAGCGATCGATCCGCACATCGCCTATGCCTGGAGCGAGACACGACCCGAAGACTCACGCTGGCATCAATGCTTTCACATATTGCGCATCGAACCCTACAACCGGAAAGGACTGCAACGCGGTATCGATGCACTGGATTTCGGACCGGGCAGCGAAATCAAGAAGCGCGGCTTCCCGGAAACCACCGACAGCATCCGCGCACGCCTGCATTTCCGCGGTCGCCGCAACGGCGTCGTGATACTGACCCGCCAGGCAGATGCACATCTTATGATATTCGCAAAACGACCTTGATACCTCGCAGCGGTACCGTACTCTCAAACTGCGTCGACAACCCACATCACCCTGTATGAAAATGACGTCACTCCTCTGCTTCACGCGGTGAGCCCTCCATGAGGCGTCTGCAGAATGGGACAGGAACATGGAGGCAGGAGTACGCCTGTAACGTCGACGAGCACGGCAAAACCGTGCTCGTCGTTGTGTCGCCGCAGGGACGACAAGTACATCATCGCTCACAAACTATTTGAGCTTCGCGTATTCCTCGAGAAAGTGCATCGATGTTTCGAGCCCTTTCTTGAACTGGCTGATGTCGAATTTCTCATTCGGTGCATGCAGATTGTCATCGGGAAGACCGAAGCCCAACAGAATTGCTTCTACTCCGAGAAGTTGCTGGAAATCCGCGACAACGGGAATCGAACCTCCTTCACGCGTGAAGTAGGGGTCCTTCTTGTACACCTTCTTGATCGCTGCTGCTGCTGCCTTCATACCGACCGCATCGAGCGGAGTCAGGGCGGCGAAACCGTCGTTCTCGAATTTTTTCACTTCGACACGCACCGTATCGGGAGCGATACTTTTGAAATAGTCAATGAATTTCTTTGCGATGTCTTCCGGTTTCTGATTGGCGACCAGGCGCATCGAAACCTTGGCATGCGCGGACGCGGGAAGGACGGTCTTGACGCCGGTCCCCGTATGGCCGCCCCAGATGCCATTGATCTCGAAGGTCGGACGCGCACCGGTACGCTCGATCGTAGTGAAGCCCTTTTCTCCGAAGGTCTGCCTCGCACCCAGATTTTTTGCATACAGCGCATCGTCCTGAGGGATTTTTGCCAGCTCGGTCTTTTCCTTTTTCGTCAGCGGTACAACATCCTCGTAGAAACCGGGAATCTTCACCTTGCTGGTTTTCGGGTCCTTGCATTTGACGAGCATTTCCGCCAGCACCTGTATCGGATTGGCGACTGCCCCCCCGTATGTCCCGCTGTGCTGATCTCCGGAAAGAGCGGTGACCGACACCTCGAGATAAGTCAGTCCACGCAGGCCATACGTAATGCTGGGTTTATTTTTGCCGAGCATGTTCGTATCGGAAATAAGTATCGTATCGCAGGAAAGTTTCTTGAGGTTATTCTTCACAAATTCCGCAAGATTCGTGCTGCCTACCTCCTCTTCACCTTCAATAATCACTTTGACATTCAGAGGCAACTTCTTGAGATTCTTGAGATACGCTTCGACAACCTTGAGATGAATAAACAACTGTCCCTTGTCATCGGCTGTACCGCGCGCAAACCATTTTCCGCCCTTGGCTGTCATGGTAAATGGAGGTGTTTTCCACTTATCTACCGGTTCGACGGGTTGGACATCATAATGTCCGTAGATCAGTACCGTGGGAGCATCCTTGGCTTCGATCCATTCGCCGTAGACCACGGGATTGCCCTTGGTGGGATACTGTTTGACATTTTTCAAACCGGCCGATTTCAACTGCTTCTCAACGAACGTCGCCGCGTTTGAGATATCCTTTCTGTGCGCGACATCGGCGCTGATACTCGGAATCGCGATAAATTCCGTCAATTCCTTCTGATATCTTTCCTCGTTGGCCTTGAAATACGTGAGGAGTTCTTTCATACGAACCTCTGCTTATATGTGAGGATGAGACCGCTTCTGTCACGGAATTGCAGAATATACGAAAAAACACAGGAAATACATAGAAATACGAAGACCTTTTGTGCGGCTTATTCGTGTTTTAGTGACTTTGTGGTTTTTTCCCCACACCCTTTATTGCGCATCCGTGTCGCTGCAATCCCGGGGTACGCTGGCAATTTGCCACTGGCTTTGTTATAATAAAGGAAGACAGCAGGCACATATGACTTGGAGAAGCGACATGAAAGAAGCGGAAAAACTTGACAGAATAGCTATTACAGTGAAATCCCATCGTCTGCTCAAGCAACTGCTCGTGGAAAATCCGCAGTTGGAAGAAATCATGAGGAATTCAAAAAACGAAACCGAAGCGCTGGTCGGTGTCCGGCAGTGGGTGCTGGAAGATCTACGAAAAAGTCCGGATGCCTACGACTACTATATCAACGAACATGCGGGCCGGGAACGTTTCGAGAAGCTGAAGTGGCAAGATTACGCAGGTATCCGCCTGCTCGATTATGTCGACAATGCAGGAAGGGAATTCGAGGATCCGAACCTGCGTGGGGAAATTGCCGTCAGCAATCCCGTCAAACTGCTGTGGCTGGCGGTCAACAAGGGAACAGGCGGAGCGAAACCATATTTCTTCGAAGACATGCTGCATCTGTTCCGGCAGTTCACCGGC
This sequence comes from Bacteroidota bacterium, assembly GCA_018224345.1. Taxonomy (GTDB): domain Bacteria; phylum Bacteroidota; class Ignavibacteria; order SZUA-365; family SZUA-365; genus SZUA-365. The sequence continues at coordinate 16,107 of JAGTUW010000269.1, read as the reverse complement.
AGGGAAACCCATCAAGCGCCCAGTCGCGAACAGGTCCTGGCATGGATGGAACGCTATCCCACCGGACTCGATGAACGCATCATCAAGCTGCGAGAGGAAAACAGGGAACGCATCATCAACGAATTGTTGGATATGATCGATACCGGCGAAATAAAAAGTTCGAAATATTCTTTTTCTTCCGGTATGTCGCGTGAACAAAAATATCTGCAGATGCTGCGCTGGTGGGAAGAACATACATTCCATCTCCATTTCGCCGTGCGCTCCCCCGAAGCGCTCAATCGCCTGCTCGGTGAATCACTCGATCCCGACACGATGAAAGTGCTGCACGAAGCGGAGGAAGCCGGTATTCCGTTCTTTATCAATCCCTATTACCTTTCTCTGCTGCATGTGCGTGTTCCCTACTTTGCCATCGGCGCCGATCTGGCAATCCGGCATTATGTGCTCTACAGCAAACAACTCATTGATGAATTCGGTCATATCGTCGCATGGGAGAAAGAAGACAAGGTACGTCCCGGAGAACCCAACGCAGCCGGCTGGCTGCTGCCCTCGCAAAAGAACGTGCACCGGCGTTATCCGGATGTCGCCATTCTGATTCCTGATACTACAGGACGTGCCTGCGCGGGGCTCTGCACCTCCTGCCAGCGCATGTACGATTTTCAAAGTGGACATCTCAATTTCAATCTCGATCGCCTGCACCCGGACGAAACCTGGTCGCAACGGCTCGAACGCCTTATGGAGTATTTCGAGAATGATCCGCAGTTGCGTGATGTGCTTATCACCGGTGGCGACGCCCTGATGAGTACCGACAGTTCATTACAGCAGATCCTCGAGGCGGTGTACGCAATGGCAAGACGCAAGCACGATGCCAATGAAGGACGAGCCGAAAATGAGAAATTCGCCGAAATCCAGCGGGTGCGACTCGGCAGCCGGCTCCCCGCCTACCTGCCACAGCGTGTGACTCCGGAACTCCGGGAAATTCTTGCGGACTTCAAACGCCGGGCTTCGGAAATCGGCATCAAACAGTTCGTCGTACAGACGCATTTTGAATCACCGATGGAAATTACGCCGGAAACGCGGGAAGCCGTCCGCCGTCTCCTGGCCGCCGGCTGGGTCGTCACCAATCAGCTTGTCTTCACCACCGCAGCCTCGCGCAGGGGACATACCGCACGATTGCGACAGACACTCAATGATATCGGTGTACTGACATATTACACCTTCACGGTGAAGGGCTACATGGAAAACAATTTCAACTTTGCCACGAATGCCCGGGCGGTACAGGAGCAACTGGAGGAAAAAACTCTGGGCAACATCCCGGAGGTGTATCACGATCTGCTGCGTACGCTCTCCGAGGACGCCGAGCACATGGCCGAAAACATCAACACGCTGAGAGAGGACACCGGCATTCCCTTCCTCGCCACGGATCGCAACGTGCTGAACCTGCCCGGGATAGGAAAGAGTCTGACGTTCAGAGTGATCGGCATCACCCGTTACGGCCGCCGCATACTGGCCTTCGATCATGACATTACGCGTACCCACAGTCCCATTGTCAATGATGTCGGAAAAATCATTATCATCGAATCGAAATCCATCAGTGAATATCTCCAGCAACTCGCGGAAATTGGAGAAAACCCTGAAGAGTATATGGACGTGTACGGGTATTCTCTCGGGGAAACGGAACCCCGGCTGTCGATGTATGACTATCCCGAATACGACTACGTCCCCACATCGGAGTTCGCGAATCTGGTGGTGGCATGAAGCGTTTGTGTGTACCACGGCCGCAGGGTGACGCGATTGGGATTGCGGTGTGACAAACACATGCTATCTTTAAGGATCACTCATTTCGCGTGAATACACCCGATGGTTCTCTTTTCCGCAACAAGACTCAGTAAGACCTTCCACGATGACCCCCTCTTCACCGATGTGTCCTTCGGTATGGAAGAAGGAGAGCGTGTCGGTATCATCGGACGTAACGGCGTAGGCAAGACGACACTGCTGCGCATCATTGCCGGGCTCGAAACCCCTGACGAGGGCAAGATCGCCATTAACGGAAACGCCGAAATCGAGTATCTCGAACAGTTGCCCGCCTTCCATACTTCGCTGCGCGTCCTTGATGCTGTCATGGATGGAAAAAGCGAAATGCGCGCGCTGCTTGATCGCCATGCGGAACTCTGCAGCCTGCTCGCGCGCGATGAAGAGGAATCCCTGCAACACGAACTCGACGATGTCACATCGCGCATCGAACATGCCAACGGCTGGATGCTCGAAGCCGAGGCACGCATTATTCTGCAGAAACTCGGCGTGCCGCTTTTCGATGCGGATGTACAACAGCTCTCCGGAGGACAGCGCAAACGGGTGGCGCTCGCACGGGCTCTGTTGCGCGATCCGGACCTGCTCATTCTCGATGAGCCGACCAATCACCTGGATGCAGATTCCGTGCAATGGCTGCAGGATCGCCTGCAGCAATCGAACAAAGCGCTGTTGCTGATCACGCATGATCGTTACTTCCTCGATGCCGTCGTCCATCGTATCGTGGAAATGGAACAGCAGCAGTTGATTTCATTTCCGGGGAATTACGAAGATTATCTCGAACGCAAGGAGGAAATGATCGCATCACGTGAAGCGGAGGCAGACCGCAATCGCGGACGACTCAGGCAGGAACTCGCCTGGCTGCAGCGTGGGGCTCCCGCCCGGCGCACGAAACAGAAAAGTCGTGTGGACTGGATCAGAGAAATCCAGGCTGCGCCACGCCCCGTTGTAATCAAAGATGTAGAAATCGAGATCGGAAATTCCTTTCTCGGCAGCAAAGTCATTGAAGCGGTGAATATCAGCAAGTCCATCGGTGGAACACTGCTTTTCGAACGCTTCACGCATCGCTCGGTTGCGGGCGACCGTATCGGTATTATCGGACCGAACGGTTGCGGCAAATCAACCCTTCTCAATGTCCTTGCAGGCGACCTCCCCCCCGACACAGGCAGCGTGAAAATAGGCAGTTCAGTGAACATCGGCTATTTCCGGCAGGAGAACGAGGGCTTCGACGCATCGAAAAGCGTCATCGCGACATTGCGGGAAATCGCCGAATACATCGATACCGGTATCGGACGTGACCGCTACCTTTCTGCCTCGGACATGCTGAAGCGTTTCCATTTTCCGCACAAAAAACAGGGTTCGCTGGTGGGGACGCTCTCGGGAGGCGAACGAAGACGCCTCGCCCTGCTGATGGTACTGATGAACAACCCGAACGTTCTTTTCCTCGACGAACCCACCAATGATTTCGATATCCAGACACTCAACGCACTGGAAGAATACCTGCAGCATTTCAACGGTTTTCTCGTCGTGGTCTCGCATGACCGGATGTTTCTCGACAGAACCGTGAACGTAATGTATTCCTTTGATGGAGAAGGACGCATCAAAGAATATCCGGGAAATTATTCAGCATATCTTGAGCGGAAAGAACTGGAGACCGGAACCGCAGGCAACGGAGGGAGTCTCACGGCTGGTCAGGCGCAGGAGGAAAAAGATGACAGGAAACGCAGGAAGAAAGAGCAGGAGGAGAGGAAAGAGCAGGATGGAAAGCGGAATCCGAAGAAATTGACATGGAAGGAAGAGCGGGAGTATGAGCGGCTGGAGTCGGAGATCGCGGCGCTGGAGAAGGAGAAGGAAGCACTGACCGCAGCAATGCATGAAGATGCTTCGGATTACACCGCGTTGGCCGAGACCGGAAGCCGGATACAGGACATTGACGCACATATCGGTACGCTCTCCGAGCGTTGGTTCGAACTTGCAGCCCGGCTGGAGGAATAGGAACACCACGATATCACCAACGCGCAACGTTGTGGCGCGAGAGTGTCTCATGTTTCGACAGAACAACGCGCAACGGTCCGAACTCTATTCCTGCCCTGCCTCGCGCATCGATGCCTTCATGGTAATTCCAACCGTGTTGTTTTGCTACTGCGCCGCTGCCGACATTTGTTCGATTTCGGCGAACACATCCTGACAGGCCGGATCATCATGAAAGCGCTCTATCAAACCGGTATAGGATTCAATGATGTACTTGGTCTGCCGCAGCAGCTCCGGGTTACTCATGTACTCATCGACGACGTTCTCGAACGCCGGTGAGCCCACATACTCCGGATCAAGTTTCCCGGCGAATTCGATGTCGAGCCGTTCCATGGAGTGCGCGAACTCATCCTGCAAGGTCAAATAGCGGCGCAGCGAGATGGCGGCGGCGCTCCCTTCCGTAACGGTATTTGCATTGTCAGCCCATGTGACCAGCGCTTCGTAATACGGGATCTGCAGAGCGATTGTCCGTTTGAAAAGCTGCGCCTCGACGTCGGAGATTCCTGACAGATCAGGCAGCACATCGTCCGGCACCCGCACCGGCTGTATTCCATTCTGTTCCTCGGCAAGGGGAATGTTCACATGCTGTTGCGCAGGTTCGTCCTGCTCAGGCCGTTGGTCTTTGCCACATGCGGGAAGCAGAAAGACGACAAGAGCTGTCGTCACGAATAATTTCAAAGAATGTCTCACATCAATCCTCATACTGATTCAATCCATCAAACAAGAAACGATGGAAAGGGGAAAAATTCAATGCATATCATACGGAATCTCTTTGTTCCTTTTCGAGCCGCCGGGTTGCGTCGACGAGATCCTCTTTCCTGAAATTGCTGAGGATATTGACGCCAGTCGCATTCTCGATAATTTCGTTGAGAGAAATCACGGCATTCGGCAACTGTCCCATCAATCCCGCAACGCTCTTTCCTCCGCCGCCATCGATGACGCTGATTTTGTCGATGTTGAGTTTCCCGACCGTGCCGACAATCTGATCGATGATGTCCGGCAGCATGTTGAGCACAAAGACTTTTTCCCCGTCGCCCTCGGCCCGTTTGTAGGTGTCGATCATCTGGTTGAGGATATTGACATTGGCAAGGCCGTTTTCAGTGATTTTCGCCGCCTCACCCTTTGCTTCGAGTTCCATCGCCTCCTTTTTCGCACGGGCGGGTTCGATGACATCAGCGGAAAGACGTTTTTTCTGTAAATCAATACGTTCCTTTTCCATTTCCTGTTCGTAGATGACCTGCGCTTTCTCACCTGCGACCTGGGCTTCCTTCTCTTTGATGATGGCTTCGCGTTCGAGTTCCGCTTTCTTTATACGGAGAAGATTGTTCTCTACTTCAACGTCCTGCTGCGCTCGTGCACGTGTCACATTCACCGTACGGTCAGCGTCGATCTGCGCACTTTCAATTTCCTGCTTGGCAATGGCTTTGGCGATTTCGGCCATGCGCTCCGCCTTGGCTTCGGCCTGTTCGGCGTCGGATTTCCGCTCTGCCTCCGCCGACCGGGCCTGCGAAAGCACTTCCGCAGTCTTCCGGCGCCCGATGCTGTCGAGATAACCGGCCTCGTCAGAGACATTCTGAATCTTCAGGGTATCGAGCTGCAGACCAAGCGCTTTCAAATCGGTATCCGCTTCTCCGATCAGACTTTCGGCGAATTTCAGGCGGTCGTCATTGACCTCCTCCGGCGTCAATGTCGCCAGGACTCCGCGGAGGTTTCCTTCCAGTGTGTCCTTCGCGATTTTATGGATTTCCCCTTTGGACTTCCCGAGAAACCGTTCGACGGCATTGCCGAAGGTCGGCTCGCTGCTGTCAATCTTGATATTGGCGATAGCCTCGACTTTCAGAGGGATTCCTCCCTGCGAATAGGCATTCATCACGCTGAGATCCAGCGGGATAGTCTCGAGTGACATACGGGCAGACTTTTCTATCAATGGAATACGTAACGCCCGGCCTCCACGAATCAGGCGGTAGCCGACAACATGGCCGTCGACCATTTTGCGTTTACGCCCGGAGAGCACGATCACCTCGTTCGGGTGACAGATGAGCAGAAGGCGGCTGACAGCCACCATGATGACAATAACCGCGAACAGCGCGATTCCAAACAGACTGACAATGAGTTCTTCCATCGTTCGACCCTCTCGATTGATATCCTGAATCGCCGATTCCATCACCGCAAAGCGGAAGGAAAGGCATTTATCTACACACCGCTATATCTTTATATGGATTGTTATAATACACTTTATAGAATTTCGTTTTTATTATTCAAGAAAGTCCGCCCGATCGACATACGCGATATTCTCACTGATGGCGACGATGAAGACACGATCTGCGGGTTGAATGCGTTCACTCTCAGAGTCTTCATGCAGCAGGGCCAGCAATTCGACCACCTGTCCGGCATGCGTAACGCGCACCTTCCCTTTGCGCAGTTTCGTCGGAGGGAGGGTGACAACAGCCGGATGGCCGACGAGCGTGGCGACATGAAGCACCTCACCGCTTTCTGAGCCGCGGAGGTAACGCATCACGCGGTGCCCGACCGTGGCAGCGAAGAGTCCCATGCCGGTCGACGCGCCGAGAGTCAGACCGAATGGCGTGGCGAGCCAGGTCAGCACGCTCCCGGTCATGCCGAAAAAGGTCATTGCATACACGATATTCCGGAAACTGAAAAATTCGGATGCCGCATGCAACATCGATGCGCCGCTGTCCGCCATGTCCGTATCAACCGATACCACAGCAGGATGCGCATCATCGATCTCCATGCTTTCGGGGAGGTGTCCGGGAGTATCCGCATGCACTTCCATCGCCGCATCCGCGGTCAGTTCGGTTTGTCCCTCGAAATCGACACCGCCGGACCCCTCGAGACTGTGATCGATGTCGCTGGAGGAATCACCGCCGGTCATCAGGGAAATCCCCAACAGTACTCCTCCGAAGACGAGACATGCGAGATACAACGTCAGCATTGCTGTTCCTCTGATTGTGGCCGCTGAATTAATACTTCATTACAATTGCATTCAGGGGTACTCCGTAAGTAGAAATGTACGTAAATTTTATTTCAGACAGAGCGGATTCATGTGAGAATAAATCTTTATCCGCGGGGATACAACACGCCAGCCGTGTAACGACAATCCCCCCACCGATACCGGATACTGCCGGTGAAGGACACGCACACTCTTCAGGGCTGCCGTCAATGCAAATTTCGCATGGAAATTTTTTTTTATAGAAAATTTGATTTTTACTGGATTTTTCTAAGAAAGTACTTAAGTTGATGGTAGTATTCTCTTTAATAGCAACAGGTTAAGAGGTTGATTATGCCAACGTCCGTTACTTCGAGACCTTTTGCCCTTCCGGCAATGCCGCTTTTCTTACTGCTGATGCTCATAATGGGACAGCAGAATGTGCACGCACAGAACATTGTGACAGTGCTGACGGTATTCGACAATGTGGGCAATAGCACCGATTTGCGTATCGGAATCAATTCCGCCGCATCAGATGCGATCGATGCGTCGCTCGGCGAGGTGGAACTTCCACCATCGGTTCCGGGCACCTTCGATGCACGTCTGATAGACAACGATATTCGAACACCGTCACTCCTGGGCAACGGTGTGCTCAAGGATTTACGCGGCATTTACACAGCTCCACCGATAAACCAGACCTTCGAGGTGCTGGCACGGCGCGACCCCGGTTCGGCGACGACCTGGCTGCGCTGGAGTCTGCCACTGGCCACAGGGATTTCGGATATGCGGCTGTTCTCCTATCCCGATCCGACCGTGCTGGATGTGGATATGAGCACCGTAGCGCAGGTGGAACTGCCGGTCGGTACCAACCGCTATCTCATTGAAGTGACATACGGCGATCCGCCGCCGACACGCTATACATTGAATGTGGAAGTCGATCCCCCGGGCAAGGGCCATGTCGTTCGTGTCCCGTTGCAGCCGGATTATGCCCCCGGCAGCGGCGTGATACTGTTCGCGGCCAATCTTCCTGCACCGGACACCTGCTACACGTTTTCCCACTGGTCGGGCGACGCGTCGGGGACAAACCCTCTGTTAAATATCAGCATGACGCGCGACAAGGAAATCACGGCGCATTACGCACCACGGAAGTTCAGGCTCGAGGTTTCTGAACTCGACACCTTCGTGGTGAATATCGATCCGCCGGAATCCCAGTGGCTGCACGTGCTCCCGGAAGCCCTGGAATGTAATCAATGGACAGTCAGCACGACGACCCCCTGGCTGCGATTGTCGAGAACTTCCTCGGCAGGTGTGGATTCGGTGAAAGTCGATGTGATCACTTCGGCCATTCCCTGCCCGGGAACACATGCCGGTACGATTGTCCTTCATTCACCTTTCCATGATCCCGAAGAAATAGAGATTCCCGTCATCCTGCGTATCGGACGCACGACACTCACGGCACAGGTAGATGGTACGCCTTCGATTCTCAGTTGCCAGACCAAGGCGGAGGACCTGATTACCGTCACGCTGTTCAACGACGGACTGAACGCGGTGAGCTTCAGCGATCCTCCGGATCTCGGCGACGGCTTTATTCTCAGGAACCCGAACATATTCCCTCTTTCCCTCCCGGCGCGTGACAATGTCAAACTCTATGTCGAGTTCGTCCCTGAAGCCGGACAGCGCGGGACTATCATTGAAAACGTGATCCTCGCCGCCGATGAATGCGGCCAGGAAATTCTTTTCAAACTCGAGGCCTCGCGTATCGCACCGACAGTGACGGCCGATGCCTTCGAACTTGATTTCGGTGTTATCAACGATTGCGAGACCGATCCGCTGCCGCAGCGCAATGTCGTTCTGACCAATGCCTATACCGAGGCAGCCGATCTGCGCTACACGATCCCTTCGGGTTTTACACTCGTTTCTGCACCGTCGAGCATCCCGGCCGGAGGGTCCGTCACCGTGACGATCGAGCCGGCACGCAAGGGTGCTTCATCCTTTGCCAGGACGATGAGCATCGAAGCCGACTTCGGCATCTGCATGGAAACCTTCCCGGTCGATCTCTTCGGAGAACGGCAGGAAGTCTCCTTCTTCGCCGAAGCAGTGGACACGCCCGGAATGCTTCCCCCGCAGCTCTTCGACACGACCTGTGTCGGTTCTTATTCCGCGGCAAAAAATATCCGCCTTGTCAATGACGGAACCGCTGAATTGATGATGACCATCTCGGTCGCGGCGCCGTTTGAAATCGACGCGTTCAGCAACACCTTCCCGCTCGCCCCCGGCGCCGAGCGCGTCGTCTCTATCCGCTTTCATCCGGTTGTATCCGGAAATTTCGAACGGACACTTACTGTCAGCGCAAATCTTTGTGCGCTGGAAGCGAGTGTCGACCTGCGCGGCAACACATTCAGCCAGCAGGTACTGACCTCAACCGTCACTCCCGCACATGTAACGCTGGCCGACTGCGAGGAAAACGGAAGAATGTTGCTGAGCGTAACGAATACAGGCACCGAACCCGTACGATTCGATGACCTGCCACAACTGCCGAATGGCTTCGCCTGGGATGCAGCAGTCACGCTGCCGGTTATCATCAATCCCGATCCGACCAGTCCTTTCGAGGCCTATATCATGTTCGCCCCCCCAATCGGGGATGGCGGATCCTTCGGTGGAAGTGTGCAGTGGTTCGGGACTCCCTGTGGTTCCACCGTCTATTTCACGCTTTCGGGTGAACGGATACTGCCGCAGGTCAGCATCACACCGGAAATAGCTGACTTCGGTGAAATCATACACTGTGGTGACGCAGAGGACGGGCCCTATCGTGTGATCACCATCGAGAACAACAGCCCGCTTCCCATTACTCTCAACGCCCTTGCACCCGCCGCGAAATATGAATTGCGTCTCGGCATTTCGCCGTTCCCCACGCAGGGAGTTGCAATTCCGGCAAACACATCCCGTGAAATCGATGTGTACGCCCTCGCCGGCAGCGGCGGTGCGTTCAGTGATACCCTCATGCTTACCGTCATCGCGGGCACCGGTGGCACATGTCGCGAACAATTCCCCATCATACTGATGGGCGAACGTTACGAACCGCGCTTCCTCGTCAGGGAAAACGGATACAGCACGAACTATGGTGACATCTGTGTCAACAGCAGTCAGCTCCGCGGGTTCGTTCTCGAGAATACCGGAGACAAACGCCTGACGGTCACATCCGATGGTTTCCCGGCGCTTTCTCCCTTCCAGCTGCTGGCCAAACCGTTCAAAATCACACTGGAACCCGGAGCGTTCAGGGAATTCCCGATCCGCTACACGCCGCTTCAGGTCGGACAGGATGCCGGTAATCTGCTCTTTTATTCCGATGTCTGCAGCGATACTGTAGAGTTTACAGTTCGTGGCCGCGGCGTCCAACCCACCTTCAACGTCACATCGATCATGCCCGAATCTCCGCTTGAGATTCTGGCCTGTGAGACCGATCAATCCAGACAGATCCGCGCGACCATCACCAATACCGGCGGCACCCCCGTGCGCATCATCGACGGCAGCATGCTTCCGGAGGGCTTCACATATGATCCTCCAGAGCAATTCCCCTTCACGCTGCAAACCGGTCAGGAACGCGCTGTACTCGTGCGCTTTACCGGCACCGAGCCAGGGACGTACAGTGGAGTCGTAAATCTCATCGGCGAACCCTGTGACATCTCGGCGAGCTTTCCGGTCCAGGCGAGGGTGCGCAGCACCGCATACAGTATCACTCCCGAACAAATCGACTTCGGCATGATCACTGTTTGTCCCGGCGGGAACGTCCGACCAGCGGATATGGAGAAACTGCGCCAGTCTGTCACATTTTACAACCAGGGTGATATCCCACAGAGTATTGAGGTCGCCATAAGACCGGGGAATGCACCGCTGCGCGTGCTTTCTCCACTCACCTGGCCGACAGTTGTCCCGACGGGTATGATGCAGGAAATCGTTGTCGCCGTCACTCCGCCCTTCGATGAGATGGCAACAGCATTCAACGGTGTCATCGAGGTGACGGTCACCCGCACGCAGCGTTGTGTACCGGAAACCCGCAGCATTCCCTTCACCGGCACCATCAACCGTATGGAATACACCTTCGTCCGCGACAGCGTGTTCAGCAGCATACGCTGTCTGACCGAAGCAGTGGAGATGACAGCGGAACTGATCAATCTGAGCGCCGTTCCGATGGAACTTGCACTTGAGCTCCGCGGATCGACCGCCTTCGCTCTTGCCGAAGACGATCACAACATCGTGTTGCAGCCGGAGGAGCGCCGCATTATACGCGTGCTCTATACACCAGTCGAAGGACAGCCGAACACCGCTGTACTGACGGCTTCGGAAAACATCTGCCGCAGTGAGGCAAGAATCATTCTGGCCGTTGATTACGAACAGCCGGCACTGGCGCTTTCCTGTAGTGCCGACGGCATCACAGCACCGCAACTCACCTCGAGGCCGGGTGACAAGGTAGAGATTCCCGTATATCTTCTCGACGATCTCGATTGCGACATCGCCGGCGCGACGCTGCGTTTCGAATTGCGTTTCGACCGCCTGGCGCTGGCACCCGATCGCATTATTTCATCGCAGGGTACGGCGACGTTCGTACGTCCCTCCCCCGACGTCCTGCTGGTCACGGTGAACGCAGCTCGCTTCACATCGGGTGCATTGCTGCATATCGTAATGGAAGTGCTCGTCGGTAGAAATCCATCGACGGAATGGACTCTCGCAGCAGCGGAGATGACGCCACCGGTCGCGCAGATCGAAACGTACAACGCGGCGACGGGTACGGTGAATCTGCGTCCGCGTAACGGTGTCACGACGCTGGAAGACCTGGGCATCACATCGTTGAATCCTCCACGACCGAACGTGCTCGATGGCGTCAACGGCCGCGGATCGGAGATATCATACACTTTGCGCAACGAGTCCTTCGTTTCAGTGAAACTCCATGATATGCTCGGTGTCGAAATCGATGTCCTGCACAGTGGAGTCACACGGCGGGGCGAGCACAGCCTGCGCTATTCCGCCGATCATCTGCGTCCCGGCATTTACTTTGTCATTATGACAGCGGGGTCCACACGCAGCGTTCAGAAACTCATCGTTGCCAACTAAGGAGTACACTCATGAAACGCATAAGTCTTGTTCTTCTCTTCGTACTGACGCTCACCGGCGTGCAGTCCGTGCATGCGCAGGGTCTCCGTGTTGGCGACCGGGCCTGGCATACGGTGCGCGGCGGATTGTTTCTCGGCTTCAATCAAAGTCTGCACAGCGGCAACGTGCCTCTGCTGCCTGCCACCGACAACAGCTATTTCTCAGACGGCAACGGCAGTAATTTCATTTTCGGAGTACATGGCGAGAAGGCCCTCACCCGTTTCGTGGTGCTGGGTCTGCGCCTGACCTTTGATCAGATGTCCGGCGACATCGACGGCCGCTATACCGAACCCTACCGCATCGCCGATAATCAGGGCACACTCTGGAACGTCGTCCGTGATCACTCCGTCGCCTACACATTGCAGTATCTTTCCTTCGGAGGATATGGCAAGGTCTATCCGATGAGCGGCCCCGGACTGTTCCTTTCCGGCGGTCTCGGTATCGGCGCTCTTCTGAAAAGCGACTTCTCGCATTCGGCGGGCGTGGTCGAGCCCGACTGGGCATCAGGCAGTCAGTCGCCCGAACAATCCGGAAACATCGATGACTCAAACGATCTGCGTTATTCCGCATCCATCGGATTGGGCTATGACTTCTTCTTCCGCTACGGCTTTATCACACCGCAGGTCATGTATGAATTCGGGCTCAACCAGGTCGTCGACGCATCATATGCGGATACATGGAAAGTCAACAATCTTCGCGCTGTGATCGATGTAACCTTCCCGATTCCCTGAGGCGGAGGAAGCTCCGGGAAGTAACAGAATGCTTTCCGGCCCCCTCTCCCCAGCCGCCTTTCCCAAAATACACGCCCGCCTGCATTCCGTTCTCCCGGAGCGCAGGCGGGCGTATCGCTTCTTCTTGCGGGATAGTCGTTACAGTACTCGCCGGAGTACAGTGGTATTGCCGGCCTTGTCGCGCACGCTGAAAGAAAACTCCCCCCTGCCGGTGGTTTTGTAAACATCGAGTGGCAGCACAAGAACATTGCGGCGCTCGTCGTACTCGAGTGGAACGATGACGTCATCGATACGGGCGACGACGCTGTTCCAGTCCACACCGGAAAGACTGTCGCGTACGGCAATGCGCACAGGCTCCCTGCTGTTGAGTGCGACAGCTATACTGGCTTCGGGCCCGACACTGTCATCGACAAGTGTATATACACCCGGATAACGCGCAACAATGGCGCCGGTGGAATACGGAAGGAACACATCGCGGTATTTACGCTGCGGTCGCGGGACAAGCACTATCGGTCTGCGCATTCCGGGCGTGGGGGTGATGCTGACCAGGGGCCGCCCGGCCAACGGCTGATCCGAGGGCTCGATACGGTAGCTGCTTTCATTCGAGCCAGTGACGCACTCCACCGTAAACAACATACTGCGATGTACATCGCCGGGCGCGAAACTCATCACGAAGCGGCTGTCCTCCGAGCGCAGTTGTCCTCCGAGCGTGGCGTTGATATGATGTGCCGTGAGTTCATCCGTCCACACGAGTTCCTTCTCCCCGATGCTATAGCGGACTTCAATGTGCGCCTTGCCGGAGAAACCCGGCCAGGTATTGAGCACCGCACGGTACTCATTGTCATCGACCGGTATGAGCACGCCTTCGCCCTCACGTTCACCCTGCCTTATCCGTATTGCAGGCGGAGAGAAAAATGGCGCCGCAGCTTTCAGCACATAGACGATCTGATCGTAGGCAAACCAGCGTCTCGGGTAGAGCCTGGCGGCGGTGCTGCGCGGGTCTGCCGTGCTCCAGGTAGCATGCACAAAACGATTCCCGAAACGATCGACAGTGACGGCACGCACCCCCCGTGCAGAATAGCTCCGCACATCCGCCGTCACCCCCATGGCGCTGACTTCGCCCGGCCATTGCCGTATCACGTCCGATGTCCCGGAGTTTTTTCCCTCCAACAGCAGAGAAGCACAGTCGCCACTCGTCCGCAATGTCAGAGTCGTTCCTTCGCGTGAATATGCGAGATCGACGGGCGCTGCGATCATCACGCGCCATTGCAATGTCGAGGTATTGCCCGCAAGATCCCGCGCAACGATACGCAGAAGTTTCTCACCCACACCGACTCTCGCAGCGGAAAGCATACCTGCTTCGGGATGATGTGGCGCATAGGTTTCGAGCAGATTCCCTTCCTCTCTGTAGAGCTTGCGGAACTCGCCCTTGCGTGCCCGCATCAGGTTGTGATCGCGATCGATGCGTATGTGAAAGCCGAGAGAATCCTGGAAGCGGTTGCTGACGGTGGAGAATGTTTCGACATCATCCACATACAGTGTGATACTGTAGGGTGTCGGATAATCCGTCGCGCCTTCCGCACGATCATGTGCGCGCAGCATGATACCGATGCGTCCGCGCAATACCGGTGTGGCGGCAATGCGATAGGTGTTGTCCGTGCCCGCAGGATTGAAAAGTCGCTGCTCGTAGCTGTCGTCGACGCTGCTCGTCGCATCGAGGGGGACAAGCATGAGCTGACGGATTTCCGGCGGCAGGGAATCCACCGGACGCAGATTGGGAGAGAGTCCCGGGTTGACGGGATTGTAATCCGGATCACGGATTTCGAAATGCAGGTGTGGCGGCCCCGCGCCGGTACTGCCCGTATAGGCGATGACTTCCCCTTTTCGAACCCACACCGTGTCGTCGTCGAACCCGATGCGTCCCCAGGAGCGGCCTGCCTGTATCAGGCGTGCACGGTACGCATCACGGACCTTCTCGCTGTATCGATCGAGGTGCGCATAGCAGGTATGAAAACCGTCGTGATGACGCAGCACAAGGAACCATCCATAACCACCGGGCTGGAAATAGGCTGTATGCAGCCACCCGTCACGGGAGGCGAAGACATTGTATCCTGTGCGATTGTTGGTACTGACATCGATACCGGCGTGTAAATGCGTTGCGCGGAATTCCGCGAAATCCGAGGTGCGCCTCGTACTCGCATCCGTCGGCCAGAGGTAGTCGTTCCAATCTGTCGATGAGGTATCGAAGGGCATCGCCTGTTTATCATCAAGCGTTGCCGGTGTCGGTGGTTCGTCGCCGGATGCATTGATGACGATCACCACGCCGGTTGCAGTGATCAGGAGGACGAGCGAAAGAAAACCGAGTATACGCAGACCCATCCGTACTCTCAGACAGTGTTCTTTTTAACGGAAAACGTTGCGTCGAGGTCATCGAGAGCAAGTTTTAAAATGTCACCGGGTGCGACCGCCGACACGCCATGCGGAGTACCGGTAAAGATCAGATCTCCCGGTTGCAGTGAAACCAGGCTGCTGATAAACGCGATGATGCGCTGTACGGAAAAAATCATCAGGGAGGTATCGCCTTCCTGGCGCAGCGTATTGTTGACATGTAACGTGAAGCGTAATGCGTTCAGATCTTCGAAGCGCTGTCTTGGAAGGAAGTTCGAGACACAGGCCGCAGTTTCAAAGCCTTTTGCGATCGTCCACGGCAAGCCCTTCTCCCGCAATGCCGTCTGCGTATCGCGGGCGGTCAGGTCCAGGCCCACAGCAATACCTGCGACATGGTGCAAGGCCTGTTCTTCGCTGATATGACGCCCTTCCCTGCCGACGAGCAGTACGAGTTCCAGTTCGTGATGCACATCATTACTGAACGCAGGGAGCTCGATTTCCCTTCCCTGCATACAGAGTGAAGCCGCTGGTTTGAGAAAGAGCACCGGTTCGGCGTTGGCTTCGTTTTCGAGTTCCTGGATGTGTTTTATGTAATTTCGTCCGATACAGTATATCGTACCGACATCGATACGGGTATTGTCAGGGAGAAGGTTGATGTAGGGCATAAAAAGACTCCGGATTTTTACTGTGGAAAGATACGAAGTTTCCCGGAGAAGAAAGGACATACTGTGGCAAACCACAGAGAGCGAGAAGGGCAAGGAGAAGGATTATTTCTGAGTGAACGGAGGGCGGACATTGAAGTGTGAGAAACCACAGATGGCAAGAAGGGCAAGAAGACCTTGAAGAGAGTTAAAAGTTAAAAGTGAAAAGTTAAAAGTGGGAAATGAGGGAAATGAGGGGAATGAGGGGAATACTTGGCACAACAGAGTGCACTAAGAACACAGAGGATTGTCCGTTACCGGAAGACTGACTTTCCTCCCCGATAACGGAGGGCGGACATTCCTGTCCGCCCTTTGAAGCTTCACACATCCGACAACCGCAGGACAGAATTTCCTC
>JAGTUW010000268.1 GCA_018224345.1 Bacteroidota bacterium | reverse complement strand
TACCCGCGTCCAATTCAGCGTATGGTCCCGGGTCGATTACATTGCGACCGGCTTCACGGCCGAGGATAAAAACTCCCGGCTGCGCGGACGCTACGTCTCGTAGGTCGAGCCTCGAAATACCTGCGCGACGAATATGAACCAGGACATCCGGGGTATGCTCTTTCCGGGGAGATGCCGGGCGGGCAGGCGCCGGTAATCCTCGCCAGTATTCCTCTCTGATCCTGATATCCCCGCTCGGAACCAGAGGGTTCGGTGCAACCTTCGCAACGCGTGTATTCCCGACGTCCCGTGAAAGGATGGCGCGACCGAAGGGAGGAAGACCGAAAAGATTTCTCAATGTCCGTTCAAGCGACAGCGCGCGTGACGTATCGAGCGTTACGCTGCTGAATACACGATCCCTGACTATCGGATCCATCGCGGCAACGAAATCGCTGCCCGGGAAGCATACCCCGGTCAGAAATTCCAGCCCGGAAAGCTTCCGGCCGATTTCCCTGGAGAATTCATGTGCCTGCGGTACAATCACGAAGTTGGCTCTGAATTCGTCGTTCGAATCCGATACAGGATAGGCCAGAAGATTGCACGGTATATTCTCCTGCACATGCAGTCGTTCGTAAACTTTGACGATGGTCTCGTCCAATTTTTGTCGCTTACCGCCCTCGCAAATACGAAGCGCATAAAACGGCACCCCCGCAACTCTCGAAATGCGTATTGTTTCATCCGCCCCTCTGGAAACGGTCCATGGCACGGATTTCCACGAGGGAAGCGGAAGCCGGTCCGCAGGAACACAATGAATATGGATATGCCCCGCGTGCAGGCGACCCTCCGATGGAAACGCATTGATATACACACCGAACTTCCTGTCCCTCATTGCTTCCCATTCCCCCCCATCACCTTCACGCGTTACTGTCAATCCGCGTAATCCCTCGCGCGTCAATCGCCGGATCAGTCGGACATCCGTCGCGTGAATGGAATCATCCGGGACCGGCGGATCAGCATGCGGTGCATCTTTTCGCAACGAAATAATGACGAGATGATCCGTGACAATCGGATCTTTCTCCATCATCACCATATACGATGCATCCTCGAATGAAAATCGCGGTAACGATGTTTCTGCGATATTTCCTTGCGAACCGGCACACAGTGGACAACGGTTCCTGTAAGATGGATACTGTCCGTTACCTGCTTTCTCGAGATCGACGAAAAAACTCCCCCACCCCTGCCCCACGTAAGGTCCGATGTAGGGAATCTTCTTCCCCCTGAACCCATAACCGGAAATGGAGTCCAGGTCATATCGTTCAAGCACCGTGTCGGAATAGGCGTGTGGATGCCTGCTGTGGACTCTCTTCCCGGGTATGTCTCCGTCCACTGGATCGGGAACCGCTACACTTCTTTCGCAAGCTTCTCCTTGCGATTGCGATCTGCGTACGAGTAATTCCATCCGTTCAAAATGCGTCGGGCCAACGAAGAGAAGAACCAGCACTTTTCGTTCCATTGTGGCTGCCTCATGCAGCAGTTCACTGATGGCATTACCCATGCATTTGGACGGCTGCTTCAAATCTTTTGGTATATTCATACCCGATAAATCGAAGAGCTGAATTTTCGGCCGAGAAAGTCGGTCCGAACGCTTGCCATGGGTATTACTCGATACAAGCTCAATCAAAGAGGGAGCGCGACCGGAAATGTCGTCCGCTGTACCCTCACCGACACAAAAGATCACAGGACCTTGATTGTCCCGGATATCTTTCAGGGATCGACTCACATCATCGCCAATCAGAGGCGAACTCGTCTTCGTGAATCGGAGCTGACCATTTTCCAACCGGCATTGAATCGCGTCCATCACCTGTTGCCTTACGATTCGTGTTAAAGCGGACAACTTACATGAGACGATTGCAAATAGCAACTCATGTCACTGAGAAGCAGGGACGCGATACGATAATCCCCATCTCTGGTCCTCCTTTCACACATACAGGCCCCGCCCCCCGGGTGCACAAGGCTCGGAGCGGATCTTCCTCAGCTCTGCGTTCGTCCACGACCGAGACCGCGTCCGCGACCCATGCCTCTGCCGCGACCGAACATTCCGGCGGCACCGGTAGTACCGGCATTCCCGCGGTCTCTGCCTGCCCGGCCTGCTGCGCCTCCGCGGCCGTATGCAGAACCCGCACGGAATGCGTTGCCGACGTTTCCACTCCATCGCCGGGCGAAGCCGCGGATGAAACTGGCGCCACGTTCGGAACCGGAACCACGTTCGGAACCGGAACCGCGTTCGGAACCGGAACCGCGTTCGGAACCGGAACCGCGTCCGGAACCGGAACCGCGTCCTCCGCCACGCTCCTGATCGAAGCCGGGGTGAAGCTCGCTCCCGGCAGCCGCCTGCGGCTCTGCGTCATTGCCGCTGTTCCGTGCTTCCCCGCTCACTTCTTCCGGAGGAAGATTCTCGTTCCGGCACCGTCCTGTGCCCCACCCTGTTTTCGATCCGCGTCCTTGTGGTCCGCTTCTGTCAAATCCTGGCATGATATTCTCCTTTGCTTTTGAAATTGATCCGTTACTGTAATTGTTGCGTCCTGTACGCATCCCACGCCTGACGCACAGTGAACCCGCTGTCTGCAGTGAACACGTGCATGTCCGCGGCCTCGAGTGCGTCGGATGCTTTCGGACCTACGCGTCCGGTAATTACCACAGCGACACCCTGCAGATGCAGCATGCGGACGGTTGCGGTTCCGGCGCCATGTGCCGCTTCGATGTTCTGTGCGTTGTCCAGATAGCGTGTGCGTCCGTCTTCTCCGATGAGAAAGAAACCGCGCGCACGGCCGAAACGCTCGTCGATCCGATCCTCCCACCCTTCTCCTGTCGCGGAAATTGCAATTGTCATGTTAAAACTCCCGTGCTGATATGGTTCCAGATTGTCCCTATGCGCTCCTGCCATTGCGGATTACAGAGTTCCAGCAGCGTACGCCCCTGCCGCAACGATTCCGGGAAGTCTTCCGACCACGGAAATGCCGCGAGCACGGGAATACAGCGCTCCGCACAGAGACGGTGAATGTCGTTTGCTGTCTCCCTGTCGAGATCCGCCTTGTTGATGATGCAGGCGGCAGGCAGTGAAAGCTGCGCGATCAGTTCGATCAGACGGCACAGATCGTGCAGAGCCGAATGTGTGGCTTCGGTCACGATCAATACCTCGGTCGCCGCGGTGAGGGCGGCAATCGCCGGACAACCGATGCCCGGCGGTCCGTCAATCAACAGAAACTCCTTCCGCTCGCGTTCGGCGGCGGCCATGGCCTCGCTTGCGACTTTCGCAACCAGCTTCCCTGAATTTTCCTGTCCGATGCCCAGACGTGCATGATACATGGATTGCCGGAAACGGCTGCGTGAGGCGAACAGCATGCCGGTCACGCGCGGTGTCATGGTGATGTATCCATCGGGACAGACATGCGCGCACACCCCGCAGCCCTCGCAAAGGCCCGGATCGACTTCGTACTGTCCGTTGCGCAGGATGATGGCCGACCAGGCGCAGGCATCGGCACACATACCGCACAGAGTGCAGGACCTGGAATCGAACATCGGCAGCCACCCTCCCATGAAGCGTTCCTCTTTCCCGACGTCCGGCCGCAGCAGAAGATGAAGATTCGACGCATCCACGTCACAATCCGCTATGACCGCCTCCGTACCCGCACAGTGACTCAACGCCGCAGTGATCGTGGTTTTCCCTGTCCCGCCCTTTCCGCTCATAACGACGATCCGTCTCATGCCGTCACCTCCTCTTTCTTCAACACCGCGCCCAGGATGCGTTCGAACAGCGGAACAGTGTCCGGCAAAACGTCTGTGACGATTTCCCCACGCGCGGAGACGCGCGCGATGTCCTCCCGCCAGGGAAGCTCACCAAGAATCTCTATATCCTGCCCGATACAGTACTCCTGTATGCTTCGGTCCCGTGCCACCGCCTTGTTGACCACGACACCGAAGGGCCGGCGCAGTTGCCGCATCGTACGGACCATCAGGTCGAGATCATGCAAACCGAACGGTGTCGATTCGGCGACAAGAATCCCGTAATCCGCATCACGCACCGCCTCCACCGCCGCGCAGGCCGTACCGGCAGGCGCATCACATATACAGATCTCCTGCGAGTGTTCGACGTAGGTCTTGACGGCACGTATCAGTTCAGGGACACTCCGCTCACCGATGCGCAGACGTCCTGCATACAGAGTGAGACCATCGTCGCAACGTATCTCGACGCTGCCGATGCGTTGCGTCGCTTCGCCCACCGCGCCTTTGGGACAGAGCAGCATGCAACCGCGACAACTCCTGCACAGCTCGGGAAATACGAGAACGCGATCGGAGAGCACCAGCAGCGCATTGTATGCACACACATCTCCACATACGCCGCACTGATCGCAGAAGGCGTCATTGATTGCCGGGATTATCCGGTACACTTCCTCGCGACAGCGAAGCGGCATATCGAAATACAGATGGTCATTCGGTTCCTCCACGTCGAGATCCACGAGTGCAGTCTCGCACCGGGAGGAGAGCAGCGACGCCAGCGTCACAGCGACCAGCGTCTTTCCCGTTCCCCCTTTGCCACCTGCGACCGCGATTCTCATGATCACTTCCTCCCTCGTCCGGCCTGCCGTCCGGCCTGCTGTCCGGCACGCCGCTGATGCTGCCGCTGATG
>JAGTUW010000267.1 GCA_018224345.1 Bacteroidota bacterium | reverse complement strand
TTATACGGAATCATCTTGCCTTTCACCCCGTTCGGATAGTATATGACTTCAAGAATTATGTCGTTACCTGCCATTTTACAAAAACGAGCCACGATATTTGCTCTCCTTCTATACAATCAACGTTCACGTCATCGGCGGGAACTTCCGGACTCTCTCCTTGAAAGCGCCCGACAACACCGAAGTATGCTTCCTGTTTGCTTCACCGTTCTATCAGAGATCCGGAAGAGAAACGTCTGTTTTTCGGGCCTTTCGGAAGCTCTTCGAACTTGAAGCGATGCAATCGGGAGAACTCGCATCAGGTTTCCGGATCCGGTGAATATTCGTCCTCCGACTTCCCGAACGTCCATGCCACCGCTTCACGTGCCGTGCGCATGGTGGGCGGAACACGCAGGAAGAAATGCCTGTGGCTGCCGTCAGGTTCCGGACTGGCATTCCGGACTTCCACCATGAGTATCGGTGTATCCGATCCGCTGTCGTCGGGGTGAATTTTCCACAGTACGCCGGATGCGTCCCGATGCATGATTTCCGCAGCACGGTCGCGCAGGTAGCGTTCAATTCCGTATCGCGCTATTTTCACATAACGCCTCTCCGTATTGTACTCATCCGTGATATCGTTCAACGATATCTGTTCCGGATCGAGGATTACTGCCGGGGCAACCTCAATCCCGTGCCAGGCATAGATTTCCAGTCCGCTTTGCGGGTAGGTCAGAGCCGGACCACGTTCGTCATGCAGTCTCCAGGCGTCGTCGAGATGACAGACACCCGGAGGATCACTGATCAGGCAGAATTTCCGGTGCGGAAATACCATGCCGCTGTTTGCGAGCACTGCATCGAGCGTTTCGGAAAAAGGGTCCGGTGACAGACCGCTGTCACTGCGCAGAAATGCATACCAGATATTGAAGGCGTACATTTTTACGAAATTTGAATTGCATTCTTTTTCGGACAGCTCCCTCAGAGCTGTATACCGTCCCATGAGCGAGGTTTCACGCGGAAGCAGAAATCGGCGCTGTATCCGTTCGGGTCCGATATCGTCAAGTGCTGTCATAAGCGTCTGTTCGACCTCTGCGACGTGTTCTTTTTCCCGCGCTTTCGGGTGGTCGCCACAATAATGCCGTATGACCCGCCTGACCGCATGCCGCCGCTTTCGATCGAGAATGCCCTTGAGCGATTTCCACCGTGCTGGCCTCATAATGGAACGCAGCCTCTCCTGTATTTCGTACCAGTCGTGATCCATAACGATACAGTTGTCATCAGG
Organism: Bacteroidota bacterium; assembly: GCA_018224345.1. Taxonomy (GTDB): domain Bacteria; phylum Bacteroidota; class Ignavibacteria; order SZUA-365; family SZUA-365; genus SZUA-365. Next base: position 3,854 of record JAGTUW010000267.1, on the reverse strand, counting down.
TTGCAAGGGAGCCGGCACGCGCCCCGCCGACCGATGACGCTCCTCTGCCGTCGAAGAATCCGCAACGCTTTCAAGGAAGTCAAGAAGCCCGCGCAATTTCTTTTTTCGGACATCAATGCCGAGTGCATGCAGACACGCATGTAATCCCACACAGAATTCTCCGCGTATCGCATCCGGAAGTTCGTACCACACATGCTGGAACTGAGCGCTGTACCGCATCCGCAACATCCCGGAACACTCATGGGATTGGTGAAAAGGAGTATAGTCCTCCTCCAGTATCAGGCATAAGATGCGATGCTGTAATCGTTCCACCAGGTTGAAAGCGGGAAGCAGGACGCGATCGACGAACACATCGATTGTCCTCTCGATCAGTTTTTCATACAACACGCTCCGCGGTACCTGCGTCAATGACAGGGTCTGAAAAAACGTGAGCAGTGTGCGTGCGCTGATCGGAGAATGACACCAGACGATGACCGGCGGCTTCAAACCGAGATGTCGATACAGTCGCCCGATTGCCTCTTCCGCAACACGACGATCCGTACGAGCGAACACGCGCTCATCTATCCAGGTGTCTGCAAATGTGCGAAACCTCTCGGGGAAACCAGCCTGACGTAATGTGTCAGTCCGCGATGTAGTATGGATTGCTCGGGGCATATTCCCTCTGACGAATAATGACGTAACGACCTGCGGGGATGAGAACGGACGCGTGCTCCTCATGCGTGAGCAAAGCCGCGACACGGAGATCGAGATATCGTTGCCCTTCAGCAGTGAAGGTGGTCACACCGTGGCGCTGCCGTAATACGTGAGCATGACCGGTTGCTTCCCCCATGGCGAGAAGCACGTCGCCGTGATGCATCCGCTCCTGTATGGCTCCGGAAGGGATTTCCGCCACCTCCTCAATGAGAATATCACCCTGTCTGAATTGTCGCATGTTGCATCCTCCAATGTTGAGTTCCGGGTGGGAATACCCGCAGGTTTTTCCGGCCGCTGCTTGCCCACGGACAAGAAGAGTTCACCGATTTCTGTGCGGAATTGTCATCCATGCATGCACTGTGAACCATGCCGACATGTCCGGAGCATGGTACTCCAATATGTTTCCATGGAAATTCCGTCTTTTGCCAAAGATAATGCAAGCATTATTGCGTTGCGGCGTCGATTATCGGGGTGTTTCGGGGTGAGGAGTTTTTCTGTCGCGGAATCGTGCTGAAATACTCCCGAAACATGCGGGGTTTTTTTCTCCTCCGGATTCAGATGTCATCTCCTTGAGCTTCATAGTCCGGAGCGGGAAGGTGTACGCAGCGTGTATGTCACAGATTGCCCGGACTACAGTCGTCGGGGCAGCGGGGAGTTCTTTCGGCCGTCACATCGACAACAACCGCTTCGTGCCGGCGGACCACTGCTGCCTGTTTGATGTAATGCCGGAGGCTTCCGAACGGATAAGGGCTTGATATCCGTTGGAATCGATGAGATTGAGCAAGGCCAGGGCGCAGAAGGTATCGATAAACAGCATCGACAGGGGGCAACGTTCCTGCGCAAGAAGCGCATGCAGAATACGGGCTTTCCGGCCGCCAGCAGCGATGCCGACCACTCCGGCTCCTGCGTTCCTGTTTTTGGCATACCGATCAGCGACATTCAGAAAATCAATTGGGTTGGCGGCGATGAGCCGCTGGTTGATGCGCGCAAGAAATTGATTCAGCGATCTCGTGTTCCCGCTCCATAAAGGCGATGTCACGAGATGTCCGCCGATATCACCAACGATCGCACCACTGTGGCAATACTCCATAATCGTTTCTGTTTCATCCGTACTCAACCACGCAGGCAGGAAGCTCTGTAACACCGTGTAATTGTCAGCCGAACCGAATCCGGATAACAATGTGTCCATATTACTGACCAACGCATCCGGATTACGGAATTTATGGTCGCTGTTTGGCGCACCGAATATTCTGATGTACGAGGAATGACTCGTCAAAAAGTTGTGGATGTTGTTGAACGTGTCGATGTTGCTGGTGAATTCGTACGGGATAAAGGCCGGCACATTGAGCAGTTCCGCCTTCGTCATGGGGCCGAGTCGGTTCGCGAGCAGCGCAACGATGTCGTTCGATGCCAAAGGGACGTTGCCCTTGAGGAGTGGCAGCGGACTTTCTGCAATGTGATATCCTATGTCGCCGAACAAACTGACCACGGTCAGCATCTGTGGCACCTGGCTCGGAAGGGGGAAGAGCTGTCTGGCGGCGAGGAGAACCGATGCTCCGTAATTTACGCCGACGATATGCTGCTTTCCGTCGAAGAGACGCCTGGAAAGTTCCGTCGCAACACGGCGACCAATAATTTCCAGTGAAGCGGATTCGGCCTTGAGATACTCCCTGTATTTATCCTGGTCCGTAATGGGTTCGTGCTGGTAACATTCGAACATGCGTTCGGGCGAACGCGTGATTCTGATGGAAATGTGCCGCAGCTCCAAGGTCTCACTCAGCGCTTCAGCGATGGTTTTCGTCAATGTCTCGTTGTTGAGAAAATCTTGCAGTTCCTTACTCATATTGTTGATCGAGAGTACCGGCTGGTAATGGAAATACCCTTCACGAAGCGCGCGCTGCAGCATCTGCCAGATATCACTCTCGTTCCGGCCGGGAAGTGTCGATACGATATCCTTCAGGGCCATACCTTCGCAAAACAGTCCGGCAACCTGCTGCAGTTCAAGAGCGGTAAATGATTCCGATGGCATGGCGACCTCCTGTTCAGGGAATGATGAGGACTTTCTGTGTTCCGGCAATGAATTTGCCATTCTCCCTGTCATGGATTCCCTCCGGCGAAAGCAGGGCTTCGACAGCGGGCTGCCCGGCCCGTGGTGGAAGACATTCACGCATGCCCCTGGGTCGCCTGCCACGCGTGGCATCCAGCCCCCGGATGATCATGGTCTGGATCGTTCTGTAATGATCTGCATAATGCTCCTGCAATTCCTGCACCGCCCGGCCGACATCGTCATTGTTATACCCGACACTTCCGAGAAGGGTGTAACTGTTACGCGCTTTTATTGTGTACTCCCGTGTTTCCTCGGTCTTATGAATACTTTGCAACTCGTTCCCCTGAATACTTCCCTGCTCATTTACTTTATTGGCCTCGTCGGGCGACAACCCCGAAAACAGGACGATAACGCCTCCATTGGATACGGTAGCAACGGCATTCTCATGTGCGAGGAGGGTGTCGCTGGTGACAAATGAAACATTGCTCCGTTTATCGTCAGGGAATTGCTCATATACACAGGCAGCAATACGGTTGCTCTCGACGAAGTCCCGCCTCACTTCGAGTGGCTCAATCAGGGTTACGGGAATATGCGGCCAGAACCGTTGCAGAGCGAGCGCAATAAGACAACCCATGGGACCGGCACCGAATACAGTCACAGGGTCAATGGCGGGATCGGACTTTATGTGTTCGTAGCTCGTGTGGTTGAAGCATTCCTTTACCCGGAACAGGGCATGTAAGACGGCGCTCAGTCCGTCGACAAGTGGTAACGCATCAGTGGGGAAATCGTCTCCGACGGGGTAAAGACAGGCACGTGGCAACGCGACCAGTCTGGCGAGACCACCATGGAAATCCGTTCCGGCCCGCTGCGCAGACTGACAGAGATTTCCATACATGTTCGTACAATAATCGCATGTCTTGCAGATAATGCGGGGGATGACTGCCACTTTCATACCCGCGTGCAGTTCACCATACGGTCCCGGATCGATTACATTGCCACCGGCTTCACGCCCGAGGATGAAAACTCCCGGCTGCGCGGACGCTACGTCTTGTCGGTCGAGACTCGAGATACCTGCGCGACGAATATGAACCAGGACATCCGGGGTATGCTCTTT
>JAGTUW010000266.1 GCA_018224345.1 Bacteroidota bacterium | reverse complement strand
GCGTCTCAACCATCAGTTCAGTCCCCATCGTTCCTCGCTTCCTCTGTCTCGCACCGCACTTCCGGATACCGTGCGTGTGCTTGCGCTCATGGTCGAATTTGCAGAGGACGACGATGACCGGACAAGTGGAAACGGGAAATTCGGCTCCATTTATGAGTATGATTACGGTACGGAGATACTGGATCCGCTGCCACATGACAGGACATATTTCCAGAATCATTTGCTGTTTCTCGAAAACTACGTCCGCAAGGCTTCGGGGAGGCGCACCATACTGAAGGCCGAAGTGCTCGACGGTATCGTCACCCTGCCTGCGGAGTTGAGTGAATACAGTTTCCGCAAAGATGAATCCGAGATACCCGTCGCGCAGCTTGCTGTCGACGCATGGACCCTCGCCGGGGAGGTTTTTCCGTCCTTCCGCTTTGGTGATTATCATATGTTCGTGCTGTTTCATGCCGGTCGTGGACGCGATATCGATATGACCAGTATTCAGGGCTTTGATCCCACACCACTCGATATTCCTTCATTGTCCTTTACCATGGATAGTTTCCGACGGTTGTTGGGTGCATCCTTCGATGGTATTCTCATGCCCGATGGTTTCCGTATTGACAACTGCGCCGTGTTGCCGACGACAAACATTCGTGAGATTCCTTACATCGATGGTTCAAGGGGATTGCTGGAAATTACCATCAACGGCCTGCTGGCCGCGAGCTTCGGCACCTGGGCCGGATTGCCGGATTTGTTCGATACGAAGACCGGAAAGAGTGGCATCGGGCGCTTTGGTCTTATGGACGGTGAAGGCATTTTCGCCTACGGTGGAATTTGTCCTCCGGAACCGAACGCCTGGGAAAAGCAGCAATTGGGTTGGACGGTCCCACGGGAGGCAACGCCCGGTAATCGGAATTACATCCTTGCGGCATCCGACACGATCTCTACTCCCGATGTATTGCGTGTTCCCATCACGCATCGCGAATACTGGTTGATCGAAAACAGACAGCGTGACCTGGGCGGGAACGGTCAACTCGTTACCTTTGTCTCCGGCGGACAGGTGCAGCAGTTGCGATTTCCTAAAGACACGCTTGGTTTCGAGAACAGCAATGTGCAGCAGCTCAAAGGGGTTATCATCGATGTGGAGGATCTCGACTGGTCGCTTCCCGGCGGGCGTGTTCTGGTTGATGACAACGAAGCCCGGATCAACGGTGGGATACTGATCTGGCATATTGATGAGGAAATCATCGAGCACAACCTCGCGACAAATACCGTCAATACGGGACGAGGAATCAGAGGAGTTGATCTTGAGCAGGCCGGGGGACCACAGGATATCGGTATCGCTATACAGACGGTCTTTGGTGAACAGACCGGCACGGGTACCGCGCTCGATTACTGGACCTTCGATAATATATCTCCCGTGTATGAACATCGCTTCGATATGTACAGTCTGCCGAACAGCCGTGCCAACAACGGTGCATTCACGCATGTCACGATCGATGGGTTTTCCCCCAGTGGGCCGATCATGACGCTGGATGTTGCACGCGGTGATAATTCGGTCGAGCCTGTCCGGGGCTGGCCTGTTACATTGTTCGACGAAAATACACACATCAGCAGACAACCCGCCGTGCAGACCGCGGATCTCGATGGTGACGGGGAGCATGAACTGCTGGTCAGTTATGCCAGTCCTGTATCGACTTTTATGGAACGCACTGCGCCGGTTGATACGGTGACACTTCATGTTCTGCGGCAGGACGGTACGCCCTTTCTCCCCGGCGGCAGCCTTGTCTTTGAGGATCCGGCCGCCCGTTTCATATCACCGGTGGTGATCGGTGACTGGAATAATGACGGGATTACCGAGCTTGCCATAGTGACGAGAGACAGCAGTGTCCAATCACCGACCCGTCTCTGGATATTGAAACCTGCAGATTCCAAGGGAGACGGACGTTTCGATGTGCATGAGCGTATCGATGTGCCCACAGTACTGGCCATGCCCGCGCTTGTCGGCAACCGGCTGGTTTTTCGTGTCGCGGATGTCATGACAGATAATCTGGTCGTTATCTCCGATATTACCGATGTGTATCCTGTTCCGTCTGTTGACGCAGTTTCATCACTGCTTGACGAGACGGAAGAGCAACGGCGTATCGTAGCCATGGATGAACGCTCGGCCATACTTACCGGTGGTACCGGGTATCCTCTCGTTGATGTCACGACAGGAGTGATTACCGAGGCGCATTATTCCGTTCGCAGTGCGGGCGTCGGACACACATCTGTTTACCAGGGTGGAGCAGCCGCAGCAGGTGACATGGACGGTGACGGGATGCTCGAGGCGGTTGTCGCTGATGTGGATCTGGTTATCGCCAGCAATCCGACAGATCAGAATATTCCTGAATTTGCATCATCGCAGGCTGATCATGCTCTGCGGCACATCATATTTCAACATGCTTCCATGGCCGACGTTGACGGGGATGGAAGATTGGATGCAGTCTTCAGCGATGGAAACTCCGTACGTGTACTCAACTACAGTCTTTCTTCCGTGGATAACTACCCCGCACCATATCCCGTGCGTTTCACACTTGCAGCAGATCCCGGCAGCGGGAACGGACATGCGCTGTTCGGTATCGGGGAAGATCGCATCTGGCAGTTCTCTACTGGAGCCCGCCAGGCGGACGGCTTTCCCATCCCACTGCCACGCAGTGCGGATGTCGTACTCTTCCGGAATCATGACAACCGACTGGCTCTCGCTGCCGCCGCACCTGATGGCACGGTGTTTACTTTTCGTACGGGCAATACCATTACCGATGAGCAGTTGATCTGGCGTTCCCGTTATGGAGACGAGCGGAATAGCGCGGCGGTGACACGTGCATTCTCCACACCGCCACCGGGCAGGGAGTTCTTTCCACTTGAACGTTGTTATAACTGGCCAAACCCCGTGTACGACGAAATAACGTATATACGAATCTATGCCGCGGATGACGCGGATGTCCATATTCGCATTTACGATCTGGCCGGTGATACGGTCGATGAAATTTCGGCACAGATCGCAGGGGGGACGGACAATGACATTCCCTGGTACGTGGGGGCCATTCAGAGTGACACGTATCTTGCCCACGTTGTCGTGACATCCCCGGAAGGCAAAGGAGAGAAGATCATTAAAATTGCCGTCGTGAAGTAGCGACGCTGTATTATGACAACAGAGAACGCCGGTTACATGACGCTACGAACAATTCTCCGCTCCGCAATTACCGTTTTCATTCTGCTTGCCGGCACGATACTGCAGGCACAACCGGACACCTACTCCGCGCAGGATAAGGACTGGTTCACAATTACGACAAAACATTTTCACGTACACTATCATGAGGGTGCCGAGCGTACGGCTCGTGTCGTCGCGACAATCGCGGAGGATATTTACGGCCCGATCACCTCTCTCTATGAGCATGAACCTGATACACGGGTGAGCTTTCTCATCAAGGATATTTCGGATTATTCGAACGGGGCGGCGTATTTCTTCAACAATAAAATTGAGATATGGGCGTCGCCGCTGGATTTCGATCTGCGCGGGACACACAATTGGCTGCGGAATGTCATTACACATGAATTTACGCATATCATCCAGTTGCAGGCAGCAATGAAGTTCGGACGCGGCATCCCGGCAATTACGTTTCAATGGTTCGGCTACGAGAAAGAACGGCGGCGGGATGTTTTATACGGATTTCCGAATCTTCTTGTCTCCTATCCATTTCCCGGGGTGGTCGTTCCCCCCTGGTTTGCTGAAGGAACAGCGCAGTTTCAACGTGGGCCGCTCGGGTATGAGCATTGGGATGCACATCGTGACATGATCCTCCGCAGCTATGTGCTCTCCGACTCAATGCTCAGTTGGGGCGAAATGAGTGCTTTCGGCAAGACAGCTCTCGGTAATGAGAGTGTCTACAACGCGGGCTACAATCTGACGCGCTATATCGTACAGAATTATGATGAGAAGGCGCTGGTGGACATCACGCATGAAATGCGCAAACCACTCATCTTTACTATCGATGCCGCAATTGAGAACGTGCTCGGAATAAGCGGAAAACAACTGTACGCAGATTGGGCCGGACACCTTTCGCAGGAATACTCTGAGCGCATCGCTCCGGTGCTTGATCATCGTGTGGAGGGAGACCTGATCGCCGATGTCGGTTTCGGGAATTTCCATCCGGAATGGTCACCCGATGGTACGCACCTCGCGTACGTTTCAAACAAGAAATCGGACTATTTCGGTCAATCCGCCCTGTTTATCCGGGACATGGAGTCGGAAGAGGAAGAGATGATCGCTCCGGGGATTTATTCTACTGTCACCTGGTCACCTGATGGTCGAAAGCTGGTGTATTCCAAATACAACACTCCTTCTGTCTACGGACATATTTTCTTTGATCTCTATGTTTATGATCTTGACAAGAAGGAAGAGCAGGCATTGACCAGGGGGCTGCGTGCCTATAATCCGGCGTGGTCTCCTGACGGGACAGCCATCGTGTTCTGCCACAGCGAGGACGGTACCGTCAACCTTGGTCGCGTCAACGCCGCCGGGAAGGACTTTCGTCCCTTGACAACGTTCTCAAATGGAGAGCAGGTGTTCACTCCGAAGTGGGCCCCGGACGGTGAGTGGATAGTGATGAGTTACTCGGGAAGGAGTGTGCGCCAGGTTGCTCGCATCAATCCTGATGGAACGGATTTCCGGGTTATCATCGCACACCCGCACTACGATTGCCGCGATCCACGGGTCAATGCCGAAGGGACGGCATTACTCTACGCTTCTGACCGGACTGGTATTTTCAATATTTACCGGCATGATCTCGAAAAAGATACGGATGATGCGCAGTTGACAAATGTCCTGGGCGGCGCGTTTATGCCGGCAGCGAACGCGCAGGGCGATCTGGCTTATGCCGCATACACGGCGAGCGGATATAAGATCGCATTACTGCGTGATGCGGAACCGTTGTCGCTTGAGGACAATGATTATCTGCCTGCACGCATCTATTCCTCCCCGGTTGCCTCAGCCACGGAATGGGATTGGGAGACACTCAACGCCTTTGATGATTCTGAAGTGCCCGCCTACACAACGTCTTTCTATGAGCGCATTTTTCAGAGCATGATGTATTTCCCGACCTTCCGCATTGATGAATTCAATCCCGACAACAAAGGCCTGGATCTGTTGAAACCCGGCTTGATGATGTATGGCACCGATGTGCTGAATCGCCTGGAATTCCTTGCCAGTGCGTCGATTAATCTCAAAGGAGAGCGCGATCTGTACCTGAATGTGACGTATCGGGACAAGCTGCCGGTGTTCAGCTCCTTCGGATTGTTTCCGGATCTTTCTCTGGAAGTGTTTAACGTGACGCGGAGTACGAGTACCGAAATACCCTTCCCGCTGGAAACAGTGGGTGTCGATGTGGATTTCAACCTTCTCGCTTTTGCAGCGCGATTGGGGCACAATCTTGTCAATAACCGCATGCGGGTGGAAGCGGGGTATACGCACAATCGATATACCTCGACGATCGGACAGTTCCGTAACCCCGACAATGACGCGCCGGTACCTGCACGCGATAATCTCTACCTGGTCGGACACGATCTCAGTGCTTCCTTCCGTTACCGGATGATTATGCCTGCGCGTGATCGTGAGATCAATCCTGTCGGACTTCGCTTCTCCCTGCATTACAATTACGAATTGAACAATTACAATCCAGACGGAGATTTCGAGATCGATCGCAACACGGGCCTTCTCGTCCCACTGTACACGGATTTCAACTTCCACCGTTTTGACGCCAACATGATGGCCGCAATACCGCTTCCTGTCGCCGGTCACACGGTCAGTACGCGTCTACGTGCAGCAACCATTCTCGGTGAAGAGGTCGACGATTTCTTCAACTTCTATGCAGGAGGGATCACGGGGATGCAGGGGTACACCTTTTATGCGCTCGGTGGGAATGAGCTGGTGAGCATGCAACTCACCTATCGCTTCCCGATTATCTCGAACATCGATCTGCGTCTGGGACATATGTTATTCGACAAGCTGTACGGTGGCGTTTTCTTTGATATCGGTGATGCTGTCATGTCTCCCGATCATTTCACTATTCAGGATTTGAAGAAGGACATCGGCTTTGAATTGCGCCTGGAGAGTTTCTCGTTTTCGATGTATCCGACGAGAATCTTTTTCAGTGGGGCATACGGACTTGATGAATTCACCAGGACGTTTCAATTCACCGACGTGACGTATGGCAGGGAATGGCGTTGGTATTTCGGTGTGCTGTTCGGATTCGACCTCACAGACGGTTTCTGATCCTGCACGGACGGTTCTCCCCGTCTTGCATTTCGTCCCTTGAAAGTCTATACTGTGCCGGAATCACACTTCACCACGCCGTGACCGACTCATGCACAAGCGCCTGCTACGGTACATTCTCCGTTTAGAGTTTATGTTCGCCTCCGTGCTGACCATGGCCATGGTGCAGCTTATGCTCGTTATCTCAGCCCGGATGCCTGATTTCGACAAAACATCGTTTCTCGACCCGATCTTTGATCGGATTGATTTTCTCAATATTGCAGATGTCAGTCTTGATGCCATTTTCGCAATCAAGCCTCCGGTCCATCCTGATCCACGAATCAGAATCGTTAACGTCGGTGAGGTTGCACCGACTCCGGACGGTATGATTGCTCTTCTCATCCGCAAACTGCATCGACTGGAGGCGCGTGTCGTCGGCGTGGATGTGATTTTTGATTCTTTGCATTTCGAACGATTTGGGGAAGAGCGTCAACTGGAGATAGACGCTCTGATTGAGACCTTGCATGAGATCCCGAATGTCGTGCTCGTCAAGGGGTTCGATCCGGAACGTGGGGAAGAGACCTTCCAGCTTGATGCACGGGTGCTCTCGTCGCAAGCGAAGTACGGCTTCGCAAATCTGATCCGGGATTCCGATGGTGTCGTGCGCCGTTTCCTGCCGCGTGCAACGGTGGGAGATGAGGAGTGGCTGAGTTTGCCGATAAAAATGCTCGAGATTGCAGCACCTGAAGCAATCACACCGCTGCTGCGTTTGCCTGCGGAGCCACAGATCCTCTACTATAGCGGAACGTATGCTGAATTCGAGAGCATACCGATTGCAGATATCGTATTCGGGAATATGTACGATGATGGCTATTTCCGGGATGCGATCGTGCTCGTCGGTTTTGTCAACGAAGGCGGGATGTTCTATCTCGATGATACATTCAGGACGCCGATGGGGAGGCATGTTGATATCGAAGGTCCTGACATGCCCGGCGTTCTCATCCATGCGAATACACTCAACATGCTGCTGGAGGGCCGCTTCATTTCTGCGGTCCCGGCGTGGGTCGACTGGCTGCTGGTTTTTCTGCTCGCATACATCAGTATCGCCTTCTACCGTGTTCTCCGCACAAAACCTGTCAATCGTATGCAGGTGATTATCCTCATTACCGGTGTCCTTTTCACCGAAGCCGTCATCGTCTTTTTCCTTCCTCTCATCGCATTTTTTTATTTTGACATCAAAATCAGTTACAACCTTATGGCCACAGCAGTCTTTCTGTTCATACCGGCAAATGCCCTGACGATCTGGCTGCGGTTTCACTGGTTACATTTTCGGACAGGAAGATGCTTCGATAATACCCCAAATCCTCTTTGTACAGTCATTCGCGAAGCATTCCGTGACGATGAGGCCTTCATCGCGCTGATCCGTCTCCAGCATGCCGCGATGGTGCTCACGCAGTTTGCCTGGGCCACGCGCATTGCTCAATCGCGGCACACATTGCCTGCGCTTCCATCCGCAGCTCTGTTGCCGGGTGTGGAAGAGTGGAGCCGAAGCATTCCCGAGATTCTGGCCGTATGCGAAAGCGAAAAAAAACGGGACCGTGAGTTGCGGTATTTCTTCCATTTCCTGTCGGGGAAGAAGGACGAGCAGCTACGCGAGAGCCTGGTGCGTGAGCGCTATTTTATTACGGAGCTGCGTTCTTTTAACGAGTTCGTTTCCTTCGAGGAGTGGGAACTGCTTCTTCAGCCTGTACTCCGTACGTGGGGCAGTGTTCTTCGCCCCTATCTCGACTACACGCTGAAGTATCTTGATGAAAACGGTGAGTGTGTCCCGTTACCGGGCTGCGGGACGGCGACAGCGTGGGCTGTGCCGTCCGGGGAACAATTACCGGGAGTCTATGGTAAGTCCGGAATCTCGCAAACTGCTTTTCGTCTTTCTCCATTTTGTGAATTCACGGAGTGCAAGCTCCATCGGCAACGTGAGTTGTTTGTCTTTGCCGGACTGCAGTTACGTCAACGGGACATGCCCCGTATGCCCGTGTATCTCGGTCCGGCGCCGAATTGTGAACCACTGTTACCCGGTTGGAGCATCGATGAATGGAAATCCATGGAAACAACGACTATTTCTTGAGAAAGGAGTTATGATGGTGTATATACGTCCATTTCTGGTTATAACGCTTCTCTTGTGTCTTACCGTCGGCACGCAGGCGCAGGAGGGTTTTGTGGTCATGAGTCTGAAAGGCAAGGTCGAAGCGAGGAAGACAGGCGGGAAGGAATCCTGGAACGCGGTCAAGGTCGGGGATGTGCTGGATATGTCGCATACAGTGCGCACTTCGTATGCGAGTTATGTCAAACTGATGACGGGGAAAAACCGCCTCCTCAGTATTGATGCGAATACGACGAAGCAGCTTTCCACGTTTGCCGGGACAGTCAAGCGGCAG
>JAGTUW010000265.1 GCA_018224345.1 Bacteroidota bacterium | reverse complement strand
GTGTTTAACTTTTATACACCAAGACACGAAGCACACCAAGACACAATGGCCTTTCGAAACGCTTATTATGAGATAAGGAGCGACCCGAAAACCTTTTTGTGCCTTTGTGAACTTCGTGCCTTTGTGTCCTGAAGTTGAGACCGATAAATCCACGGTTTTTTTCTTCTTTCCCCTGAGATCTGTTCTTCATTTCTTTGTGAATTCGGACAGAGGATGTATTTTATGGGATAATCGCGATGGATCATGACGCGGCCGATGCCTCTCATCAGAAGGGAGGATACCGCAACACATCACCAAGGACTAAAAAGATGATGTATCTGTGGAACTATGTCGATGGAACATTGAAAGAAGCCTCGGACGGGGGATGGTTTCCCGTCCATGAACCCGCGACTGGCGAGGTGTACGCCATGGCCCCGGATTCACGAGCCGAGGATATTGATGCAGCAATCGAGGCAGCGCTGTCGGCTTTCTCCGCATGGAGCACAAGTGCGGCTGCGGAACGCTCACGCCTGATGCACAGGATCGCCGACCTGATGCAGACGAGGCTCGAGGATTTCGCACAGGCAGAATCCCGTGACACCGGCAAACCCGTATGGCTCGCGCGGATGATTGACATCCCGCGTGCAATTGACAACTTCCGGTTTTTCGCCGGGGCCATTCTTCATTCTTCCTCGGAAGCGCATCAAACAGATACCATCGCACTGAATTATACACTTCGGCAGCCAATCGGCATTGCAGGTTGTATTTCACCATGGAATCTACCGCTGTACCTCTTTACCTGGAAAATCGCTCCTGCACTTGCTGCCGGCAATTGTGTCGTTGCGAAGCCCTCGGAGATCACTCCCGCTACCGCTTCCCTTTTCGCGGAGATCTGCATGGAGGCCAGACTCCCCGCAGGTGTTCTGAATATCGTACACGGGAGCGGTGAGAATGTCGGTGCGGCAATCACCACCCATCCCGATATCGCAGCGGTTTCCTTTACCGGCGGCACCGCCACAGGTGCGACCATCGCACGAAATGCCGCCCCGTTGTTCAAGAAACTCTCACTGGAACTGGGCGGAAAAAACGCCGCACTCGTGTTTGCCGACTGTGACTTCGAAGAGACAGTCGAGACCGTCGTCGGCTCTGCATTTTCAAATCAGGGAGAAGTCTGTCTCTGCTCTTCCAGGATTTTCATTGAACGACCGCTGTATGAACGTTTCCGCGACGCATTTGTCGAACGTGTACGCGAACTGACCGTCGGTGATCCGCTCGACGACTCCACCCGGCAGGGAGCGCTGATCTCGCCGCAACACATGGAGAAAGTGCTCTCTTACATCGCACTGGCCCGCGAGGAAGGCGGCCGCATTCTCTGTGGCGGTGAACGCGTGCAGCTCGAAGGCCGCTGTGCGGGCGGTGCCTTCTTCTCGCCCACAGTGATCGAGGGACTGCCGTATAACTGCCGCACGAATCAGGAGGAGATTTTCGGTCCTGTAGCCACCCTCCTTCCCTTCGACTCCGAAGCCGAAGTTTTGACAATGGCGAATGCGACCCGTTACGGACTGGCCGCCTCGGTGTGGACCAGCAACCTGACCCGGGCACATCGCGTCGCTGCGGCACTGCAGGCAGGTATTGTCTGGGTGAACTGCTGGATGCTGCGGGACCTGAGAACGCCGTTCGGAGGTATGAAACAATCCGGTGTCGGCCGCGAAGGCGGCTGGGAAGCATTGCATTTCTTTACCGAGGCAAAAAATGTCTGCATCAAACTGTGATGCGCATTACATATTTCCTGCTGCATGCAGTAGCCCTGCCTGCTTCAACTCCGTCCATGCGAAGGGGCAGCACGTAACCATCATCTATGAGACATCGTATGAACACACACAGAGACAGAATAGAATCCACTGCCGCTCCTGAACCCGTCGGCAGTTATCCGCATGCCCGCCGGGTGGGCGACCTGCTGTTTCTTTCCGGCGTCGGTCCCCGCCGGCGCGGCAGCAGCGATATTCCCGGTGTGACACGCGATGCAGACGGGGAAGTGATCGACCACGATATCGCAGCGCAATGCCATGCCGTGTTCGAAAATGTCCGCCTCATACTCGAGGAGGCAGGGTCGGCATGGGACAACCTCGTCGATGTCACGGTCTTTCTCACCGATATGAAGCGGGATTTCGCGACATACAATCGACTCTACGCGGAATATTTCAGGGACAATCAACCATGCCGGACGACGGTGGAAGTGCAGGCTCTGCCGACACCGATCGCCATCGAACTCAAATGTATTGCCACCATGTAAGAGAAAGGAACCATATGTATTCCCTGCACGGCATAAACTTTCGCGAATGGATAGATGAACACCGCCACCTGCTCAAACCGCCGGTCGGCAACCGCCAGGTATTCGAAAATGCGGAATTCATCGTCATGGTCGTGGGCGGCCCCAACGAACGCAAGGATTTTCATTACAATGAGGGAGAGGAATTTTTCTATCAGGTCGAAGGTGACATGGTCCTCCGCGTCATGGATGACGGGACTCCACGCGATGTCACGATCCGGGAAGGCGACATCTATCTTCTGCCCCCCCATGTACCGCATTCCCCGCAACGTCCTGCACACACCGTCGGACTGGTCATCGAAAGAAAACGTCGCGAAGGGGAACGGGACGGACTGCTCTGGTTCTGTGAACAGTGCAATGAAAAACTACATGAGGAGTATTTCGTTTTGGACAATATTGTGACACAGATGCCGCCGATCATGGAACGTTTCTTTGCGTCCGAAAAGCTGCGCACCTGCCGCTCCTGCGGGACGATCATGCAGGCACCGGTACGGAATTGATATGACGGAATTCCCTTCCATACTCAAGATAGATGTGCACACGCACATCCTTCCACCCTCCTGGCCGGACCTGGCCGAGCGCTATGGCTACGGCGGTTTCCCGCGTTTCGAGGCGCAAGATGACGGCAATGCCGCGATGATGGTAGATTGCCGCCACTTTCGCACATTTCAGCCGAATGCCTGGGATGCCGCAGTACGCCTGGCGGACTGTGACCGTGACCGGGTGCATGTACAAGTACTCTCCACTGTTCCTGTCATGTTCAGCTACTGGGCCAAGGGGGACGACGCGCTCGATCTTTCCATGCTGCTCAATGATCATATCGCGGCGACCGTCGCCGGACATCCCCGCCGGTTTGTCGGCCTGGCGACAGTTCCCCTGCAGTCACCGGAACTCGCAATCCGTGAACTCGAACGAGCTGTCAGGGAACTGGGCCTGGCCGGTGTCGAAATCGGGACACATGTCAATGACTGGAATCTCAACGCCGAAGAACTGTTTCCTTTCTTCCAGGCTGCCGAGGAACTCGGCGCGGCGGTGTTCGTGCATCCCTGGGACATGATGGGAAAAGAGCGCATGCAGAAATACTGGCTGCCCTGGCTGGTCGGCATGCCCGCGGAAACATCACTGGCTGTCTGTTCCATGATATTCGGTGGGGTGTTCGAACGTCTGCCGGAATTGCGGGTGAATTTTGCGCACGGTGGCGGCTCCTTCCCCGCCACGATAGGACGCATAGAACACGGGTTCAACGTGCGACCCGATCTGGTGGCCATGGACAATCAGGTCAATCCCCGCGCATATCTCGGACAATTCTATCTTGATTCTCTCGTGCATGATCCCCTCATGCTGCAGTATATCGTGAATCTTGTCGGAGAAAGCCGCATTATGATGGGGTCCGACTATCCGTTCCCGCTCGGAGAGCAGCGACCGGGCACACTGATCGAATCGATGCAGGAATTCTCCCCTTCCGTCAAACGCAAACTGCTCGGCGAAAACGCGCTGGAATGGTTGAATATAAACAAGGAGCGCTTCGCGGTATGACAGTTGAATGCATGATCGACGGACAATCGTATCGTATCGATTTCCGGCAGGGCAGAAGCATTGCCATTCCTCTGCGCTTTGGCGGTGCACAGCCCAACAGTTACGATGTGCCGGCAGCCAACGCCCGTGCCTATGAAGATGGGGTCTTCATAGGTGATACAAGACGTGGCGGCAGCTGCAATTTCGATGTCGTCACTCTGATCCCGCATTGCAATGGTACGCACACCGAATGTGTAGGACATATTTCACGAGAACGCATCTCCATCGAACAGATTCTGCAACCGGCACTTTCTCCCGCGACGCTTCTCAGTGTCACTCCCGTCGATGCACGCAGCTCCGGCGAGCACTATGAACCCGCTGCGGATGACGGCGATCTGTTCATTACCGCCGACTCAATACGGAAGGGATTGCTGGCAACGCCGGTGACAACGGAGAACCAGCGTGAGTCTTCCGGTACGGAGACTGTGGCTTCGGCGTCCATTGATGCCAAGCAGATACCGGCCGGGGGAGAGTCTCGTACCCGGGCAGCGCAGGCGGCTCCTGCCCTCGGTTCAGAATTCATGCAGGCCCTCATTCTTCGTACGACACCGAATACGACGGAGAAAATCAGTCGCCGGTACACGACGGACGCTGCGCCGTTCTTTTCTCTCGAGGCCATCGATCTGATCCGTACGATGGGTGTTCGCCATCTGCTTGTCGATATACCTTCGCTCGACCGGGCATTCGATCAGGGTATCATGGCCGCCCATCATCTTTTCTGGGATGTCCCTTATGGCAGCAATGATGTGCCAAACGCGCAGGCCTCGCCAGCCACGGTAACGGAAATGATTTTTGTTCCCGATGATATTCCGGATGGTTGTTATATTCTCGATATTCAGATTGCGGCCTTCGTCTCGGATGCAGCACCGAGTCGGCCGATTCTTTATCCTCTTACACTCACGTAACACGGAGTCTGATATGAGCATATCCGACATCGATACCGGGGCACACCCGTCTGAGCGGTCACCTGATCCTGAAGCCTCGGTACAGCAGCAATTCCGGGGTGAGCGGGAATTTGCCGCAAGGATGGACGCAACCGATCCGCTTCGCGGCTTTCGCGGGCAATTCCACATACCCAAGACCGCTGAAGGGAAGGACACAGTGTATTTCTGTGGAAATTCGCTCGGATTGCAACCCATCATGACCCGTCGTTTCATCGAAGAGGAACTGGACGACTGGGCGCGGCTCGGCGTACGGGGGCATGCACATGCCAGACATCCATGGATGACATATCCCGAGCTGCTCTCCGGCCAGGTCGCGGAGATCGTCGGCGCGCACCCCTCGGAAGTGACCGTCATGAATACGCTCACTGTCAACCTGCATCTGTTGATGGTATCTTTTTACCGGCCGACAGCCTCACGTCATCGCATCATTCTCGAACAGCATGCCTTCCCCTCGGATCGTTACGCTGCCGCTTCGCAACTTCATGCGCACGGCTATGATGCCAGGACAGGCGTCATTGAAATCCCCATGCACGATGGCAGGAACTTCACCACGGAAACAGTGATCGAAACCATCCACCACCATCGTGACGATGCTGCACTGCTGCTGCTCGGTGCAGTCAATTATTACAACGGAGAATATTTCGACATTCCCGAAATAACCGCGGCCGCGCGGGACGCCGGGATAGTAGTGGGACTCGACTGTGCCCATGCGGCGGGGAATGTCCCGCTGCAACTTCATGACTGGAATGTTGATTTTGCTGCATGGTGTTCCTACAAGTATCTGAATGCCGGCCCCGGGAGTACTGCCGGTTGCTTCGTGCATGAGCGGCATGACCAGCAACAGGGATTGCCACGCTTCGCAGGCTGGTGGGGCCATGACAAAGCAACGCGATTCGAGATGCCCGAACAATTCATGCCGATGCCCGGGGCGGATGGATGGCAATTGAGCAATCCTGCGATTCTTCCGCTGGCAGCACTTCGTGCATCACTTGATCTGTTCGAGCGGGCAGGCATGAGAGCGATACGCAAAAAAAGTGAGCTTCTGACCGGCTACCTGGAATTTCTCCTCCATACGCAACCGTCACCGCATTGGGATCTGATCACCCCGAAGATCAAAGAGCGGCGCGGCAGTCAGCTCTCACTGCGCGTTCCAACCTACGGCCGTCATTTTTTCGATTATCTCTCTTCACGGGATGTCATCTGCGATTGGCGCGAGCCCGACGTCATTCGTATCGCACCGGCCCCGCTGTACAATAGTTTCGATGATGCATGGAGGTTCGCGGATTTGTTTAACGGGTATTTTGCAGCGACTGTCTGACGATCACCCTTTCCTTTCAAATTGAGAGTTATGACGAAACAACACACGAAGATTACAATTGTAGGAGCAGGTCTTGCCGGCTCTGTCCTCGCAGTGTATTTCGCAAAACGCGGGCTTTCCGTCGATGTCTATGAACATCGCCCCGACATGCGTCAATCCTCCACCACTGCCGGGCGATCCATCAACCTTGCGCTTTCCAAACGGGGCATTCATGCGCTCCGGGAGGTCGGTCTGCTCGATGCGATCATGGACATGGCCATTCCCATGCGTGGGCGCTTGATCCATGCGACCGACGGAACGCTGACGTTTCAGCGTTATGGAAAGGACGACAGTGAAGTCATTTACTCGGTATCCCGCGGAGAGCTCAACCGCAAACTCATTGACCTTGCGGAAGCGCACAGCAACGTACGTCTGCATTTTCAAATGCGTTGCGACGGCATCGATACTACGAAGCATCAATTACGTGTCACTGATGAACGCACGGGGAAATCCCATTCCATCAGCGGACAACCCGTCGTCGCCACTGACGGTGCCGGTTCTGCTGTACGCACGTCCATGGAACAACACGGGCTCGTCAAAGTGTCAAGTGAATTGCTCGAACATGGCTACAAGGAACTGACCATTCCTGCATCGGAGGCCGGGGGCTTTGCGCTGGACCCACATGCATTGCATATATGGCCCCGAAAATCGTTTATGCTCATTGCCCTCCCGAATCCTGACGCGAGTTTTACCTGCACCCTTTTTCTGCGGCACGAGGGCACACCGGGATTTTCCTCTTTGAATACAGCCGACAGTATTCGATCATTCTTCGACAGTGAGTTTCCCGATGCCTCGGCATTGATGCCCACACTGGAGAAAGACTTTCTCACCAATCCTGTCGGCATACTCGGAACGATCCGTTGCTTCCCGTGGCACCTCGATGGAAGTATCGCCCTGCTCGGCGATGCCTGCCATGCGATCGTACCGTTTTTCGGACAGGGGATGAACTGTGCCTTCGAGGATTGCACGGTACTCAATGACTGTCTCGATGAATACGGCTACGACTGGACACGCATCTTCCGGATATGGGAAAAACGGAGGAAAGTCAATGCCGATGCGATCGCTGACCTGGCCCTGGAGAACTTCGTGGAAATGCGGGACCATGTCGCCGATCCGCAATTCCTCCTGACCAAACAGATCGGACTGGAACTGGAACGAAGATTCCCGGAGTATTTTATCCCGAAGTATTCCATGGTGACCTTCCATCGCACCCCCTACGCCGTGGCACTGCGTCGTGGAATCATTCAAACTGATATTCTTCGGACTCTGGCCGTCGGGATTTCTTCTGCTGAACAGGTCGATTACGCTTTGGCAGGCCGTCTGCTCAGAGAACGCTTGCGCCCCTATTCCGGGGAAGCAGTCCCTGAGCATGAGGCAACGGCAGACCCGCCGAATCCACCGTCTCGCACTCCACGATAAGATATTCCGGGAGCGAATCGCGTTTTTTTCCTCAGCAGGTTGTTCTGGAGGTGATGGTTCTTCCGCTTATGTACGTGTTGCTGGAAAGCAAAATGAAATGTATACAGATCACTCTATTCACATACATGTTTCTGAAAGGATACAAACCCATCTATGGAGAGACCTTATCCAACACTCTACTATTCCGACTATCTGCATCTTGAGACTCTCCTCTCGAGTCAACACAGGAAAAGCGAAGAGTATGGCGCACCCGCGCATGACGAGATGCTCTTCATCATCGTACACCAGGCCTACGAGCTCTGGTTCAAACAGATTCTCTTCGAGATCGACTCCGTCATTACGTTGCTTTCCGAAGATCCGGTCGATGAAGCACAGGTGGGTGTCTGTGTCACCCGACTGCAGCGCATCACTGAAATTCAGAACGTGCTTATAGATCAATTACGCATACTCGAGACAATGACACCACTCGATTTTCTCGATTTTCGTGATTACCTGTTTCCGGCATCCGGTTTTCAGAGTGTACAGTTCCGTCTTCTGGAGATACGACTCGGGCTCTGTCCCGATGATCGCCTCCGCTATAATCACTCGGCATACCACAGCCGGGTCACGGATGAACACCGGCAACTTCTCATTGAAGCCGAAGAGCAACAAAGCCTTTTCGACGCACTGACGAACTGGCTTGAGCGTACGCCGTTTCTGGAAAGCGACAGCTTCCGGTTCTGGGACTCCTATCGTGCGGCAGTGCATGCGATGATGGCGCGTGACCGATCGGTGATTGAGAACAATCCGACATTGAGCGCCGAGGACAAGAAGGAGCAACTCCGGGATCTCGAGGCAACAATTACTCATTTTGAAGCGATATTCAATCCTGCCCGACATGAGGAAATCTGCAAGGAGGGAAAGTGGCGTCTCACCCACAAGGCGACACTCGCGGCATTGTTTATTTCTCTGTATCGCGATCAACCAATATTGGCAATGCCCTACCGTTTGATAGCTGTTCTTGTGGACGTTGATGAGTTGATGGCAACGTGGCGATATCGCCATGCACTCATGGTCCATCGCATGATCGGTACGAAAATCGGTACCGGTGGCTCATCGGGCTATCACTACCTTAAATCCACTGCCGAACGTCATCGTATCTTTTCCGATCTGACGAATTTATCTACCTTTCTTATACCGCGTGCCGCATTGCCGGCGCTACCCATCGCATTGCGGACACGACTCGGTTTTGTTCACAATAATCAGGACGCGTAACCGTGTCATCTCCATCACGCGCGAAAACGCTGATCGACCATGCAGCAGAACTGGCGCGGATTTTATTGAAGACTTCCCAACCTCCCCGTGTAGTCACGTCCACGTACCTGCACCAGCGTAAACGCATGCGTACAGATGAACGGGAATTCGTATCCGCCATAGCGTTCCATGCACTGCGAAACTGGCGCTTCATTCGTGCAAGTGCGTTTGTTGACAGAGGGCCTGTACCGCTGCGTCCTTCGCCGGAAGAAAGCCGCGTCATCATTTCTGCCGGACTTCTTCTTTCGATACAGAACTTCCCTCCGGTTTTCACCCTTCCCGCACATTCACAGCTCGACAGCGATATCGTTGATAACGCTGTACGGGAAATCCTTTTCGGGTGGGACAGCGCTGCGGCGGAACGGATACTCCGACAGGCGACCGAGATCGACGCCGAGGCAACGCGTATGCTTGAGTACGGCGACGAGACCGCTCTTCCCTTCGATGAGGAGATAGACGTTCGTCAGGCTATCGCGCTGCGCTGGTCGCTACCCGATTGGGTGCTGCGGTGTTGGCGGGAGCAGCAACGACCCTGTGGTGTAAAGGATATTGCACGCGCAGCTGCGACACTCTGCTCCGCGGCCCCCCTTGTGTTGCGTGTCAATACGTTGCGTGCAGACAGAGCTTCCCTCATCGATGAGATGGACGCGGCCGGATACACAGTACTGGCGCATCCATTGCTTGCACACGCGATCATCCTCAAGGAGCGTGTTGCCTTGCTCGACAGTCACTGGTATCGAGACGGCGCGTTTGAAGTTCAGGATGCCGGCAGTCAGCTCATCGGTCTTGCATGTGCTGTCGAACCCGGCTGGCAGGTGCTCGATGCCTGTGCGGGTGGGGGTGGAAAGGCAATGCAACTCGCCAATCACATGGAAGACAATGGCAGCATTTTCGCGCAGGATATTGAACGCAGAAAACTGCGCGGTCTTGAACAACGCGCGAGGCGACTGTCATTGCGCAGCATCCGAACCGGTATCACCGCGCCCGGAACAGAATCCTCGATGTTTGACTTTGTGCTTGTCGACGCTCCCTGTTCAGGGTTCGGAACAGTGCGTCGCAATCCCGCCCTGAAATGGAGAATGCGGGAAGCGACAGTCGAGCGGCTCGCCGTAAGTCAGGAGAAAATTCTCGCCCGGAATGCGCGTTCGGTGCGTCCGGGAGGTTCATTACTCTATGCTACCTGTTCCCTGCTCCCGAGGGAAAATCATATTGTCATGAATCGTTTTCTTGAAGCACATCCGGAATTCGTTCCGCAGTCCATCACGTCACCGCTGGCGCCTGAACTTCGTCACGCGCTATCTCATTCACCACATGCACACGATCTGCTTCTCTTTCCTGACGTACTTGACTCCGATGGCTTCTTCATGGCACGCTTTGGCAGAACCTGACTGCGTGTGGTAAGCACCGGCACTGGCCGGGCAGCCCGGCTATCAGCAAAAACCAAAGTTCTTACAATGATTGTGCGGCTCTGTACAGGACATCGCGACAGGCAGCGATGACTGTATCGATATCGATCGAGGTGATCACCCCGTCCGCTGCCTGCAACGACAAATGGCTGTCTCCGCGTGGCGCCCATTCCCAGGATTGCGTCGGCCCGAAGAGTGAAACTGTCGGACAACCGCTGAACGCAGCAATATGCATGATCCCGGCATCATTTGTCAGATAGAAAGAAAAGCGACGAAAGAGAGCGGAAAGCACCTGAACCTCCCGTTCAACTATCACGAGAGCATCTATCCCACGACTCAATAGAAGTGTGCGCAATCTTTCAGTCTCCGTCGCATCGAGCGGTCCACTGGTAATCACCACATGTGCCGCAGTATCGCGGGCAATTTCTGTCATTACTTCGGCGAAACGTTCCGTGGGCCAGATATTCTCCGCTTTACCCGCTCCGGGATGCACGCCGATGAGCGGCCTGCCATCCGCCACAGAAGCAAGCAGTTGCTCCGCTCTGCCTGTCGCCTCTTCACTGACCGGAAGACGCACACTGTCAGGTGTACTGTCCGGCCAAGGACACCCCGCCAGCGCGGCTATTTCCCGGCTGCGATCCATCTGATGAATCCTTCGTTCGTTCCAGAACACATCGCTGGTGATGTTCAGAAACACATGCCAGCGATTACGCTTTCCATCAAGCGAACGAATACCGATACGGCGGGGTGCACCAGTCAGGTAGGCGGTGATATGCGATGTACGGGATATTGCGACCGTAGAGGGAACGATAGTCAGATCGAAGTCCATGCGACGGAACACAACATGCTGCCTGATGATGTTGATAAGTGACCCTTTCCTGTAGTAGACGACATGATCAAGAAAGGGATTCAGTGCCGCCAGCGGGATATCATAGCGAGTCGGTATCGCAAGCAGGGTCTTGGATGCTTCCGGCCAACGCCGATGCAGACCTGCATACAGCGGCAGTGAACAAAGCATGTCGCCAATATGGTTGTGGCGGCGAATGATGAGAATGCGCTCAGTTCGCTCGGTTTCGAATGCCATACACAGAGTCTTCGATAGTTGATCGCGTTCATGGAAAAGTACGCAGAAGAACGCTGAAAGGGAAATCTCATCCTAAATTTTGAGGCAACGGGCCCTGGAGTGCGTTATTAAAGATGATTCTTCTTTTTTATCATTCGCGGGAACTTGCAGATAACCCGCGCATGTTGTCAGACTGTCCAGTTTCCGAGGCGCCCGCCACGACCCACTGATACCGTTCGTGAGTCAAGTATGCACGCAAGCGCAGTGCATCAGGACACTGTTGTACCAGCTATAAATTTCAGCACCTTACACACTCTCAAGGACCTACTAATGAAGCACTTTTTGTCAATAATTCTTCTCCTGTCACTTCTAGTGCCAGTGAGTTTACATTCTCAAAACACTGCCCGCCTGCAGGTGATTCACAATGCAGCGGACCCGGGTGCCGCGGTTGTCGACATTTATGTGGATGGCGCCCTGCTGCTCGACGACTTCGCTTTCCGTGCCGCCACGCCGTTTAGCGACGTTCCGGCCGCAGTGCAGCTGACTATCGGAGTCGCACCGGGCAACAGTACCGGCCCCGGCGACATCCTCGCCACCTTCGATGTCACTCTTGACAGCGGTAAAACCTATATCGCTGTCGCAAACGGCGTGCTGAATCCTGCGAACTTCGCAGCCAATCCCGATATGAAGAATATCGCCTTTACCATTCTTACTGCCGACGACGGACGCGAAAGCGGCAGCAGCGCCAGCGATGTGGATCTGAAAGTGCTGCATGGGGCCACCGATGCTCCGGCCGTCGATGTACTCGCCCGTGGTGTCGCCACGCTCGTCGATGACGCCGCGTATGGTGACATGACGCCGTATTTTTCCGTTCCCGAAGGCAACTACATTCTCGACATCACTCCTGCCGGTGACAACAGCACTATCGTCGCCTCCTATCAGGCAGATCTGAGTGGACTCGGCGGCGGAGCGGGATTCGTTTTCGCTTCCGGTTTCCTCGCTCCCGCAGCCAACGCCAACGGTGAAGCCTTCGGTCTCTTCGTCGCATTGCCCGATGGCACTGTCATTGAACTGCCGGTCG
>JAGTUW010000264.1 GCA_018224345.1 Bacteroidota bacterium | reverse complement strand
CCTTACCTTACAGCAATGCAAACGAAAAAGGAGTTCTCCAATGAGACTTGTTTCATCTGTTATCCTGATTATTCTCATAGGCTTGCTGAGCATGCAGGCCTCGGCACAACTCGTTTTCACTCGTGTCGATATCGAAGCGGAAATGTCAGATCGCACCCTGACCGTCTTTTCCATCAATGAACTGACGGATACGCGTTTCGACCTCGGTGCTTCGGGTAGCGGCCAGACGTACGATTTTACCGGTTTCGATTTCGAAATGACAGAAATCCAGTCCACCGTTCTTGCTCCCGATATGACACCATACGCGGTCGATTTTCCGAACGCAACATACGCACAGCTCGTCGGTGAGGAGAATGTCGCTTTCATCTACACACGGCTTGATGATCAGGGGTTCTATGATCTCGGATTCGCCGCGGAAGTACAGGGGATGGACTATATCCTCAAACATGATCCGGAAATGCCGTCCATACTTTTCCCGATGCAGCTGGGATCGTCCTGGTCCTACGAGGGCAGAGAAGTTTCGCCGATGGAGGGATTTTACAATACCACGGACATGCAGATCGAGGTCGTTTCCGAGGGTACAATACTGACCGATATGGGAAGCTGGCCCGCGCTCTGCATACGCAATACCTCGTACACGACGACACGTATCGAGTTTTCCGGGAATGTCATCAGCGAAGACGTTATGATGAGTGTAGACTATATGTTCATGACAAAGGCTGGTATCAGTGGAACTGTCAGTGTCGATACGCTTGAAGCCCAGAGTTGGAACCCGCTTGTCACCGATGTGTCTCTCCGTGCGGATCAGACACTCTCGGCGGGGACGATAACTCCGGCACCGGTGGAAGTCTCAATACAATCCGTGTATCCACACCCTGTGACCGCGGATGTCACTACGGTGCATTGGAATGCCAGTGGCCCCGCGACCCTGACGCTGCATGACAACTGCGGACGCGAGTTGCGTCGCCTCAGTGTGGACGGCTCTTCCGGCACATACATGCGTACGCGCCTTGCGACACGTGATCTGCCGACAGGGATGTACTTTCTCCGTGTCACAGCCCGTGAAGGCCTCGCGCAGCGGCCCATTCTCATCATGCACTGATTGCCTTGAACAATGCGACGTTCCGGCCGCATCGAATTGCGGGACGAACAGCGACGCGGCCCGTGACTCCGTATGCTTGCCGCCAGAGGCCTGCCTGCAGGTGCACGCGCGTAATGCGCGTTGAATGTCCCGTTGTTTTCGGCCTGCGGCCTTCTGTATCAATCATTCGGACATGACGCTGTTTCTGGTTCTTTCAATATCGGATACAGTAGTGAATCCAATGCTTTTTTCTTAATTTCATGGTAATCCGGTTCACAACACGGTCCATCACATAAGTCGACAGCGCGGCGTGAAACTGAAGACAACTCTGATTCTTTTTCTTTTCTCCCTTCTGCTTTTTCCCTCCCTCCATGCGACCGGGATGGAGGGTGGCAGCAGTGCGCCTGCGGTTGTCGCGGAGCATGTGGCATCGGAGTTTCTGCTGGTCGAACAACAGGGACAAGGGGCTGTCACTTGCGCCTCCGGGTCACTCGTCGCCATGAGCACCCCGCTGAACAATGCACGCCTTTTCGTCTTCGAACGCGGTTTCAGTCTCGTGTACTACGGAGTGGCATCCGCTCCACTGACACGTTCACGGGAGTTGTACCGAGGACAGACAGCACGCACACTTTCATCCTACCGTGTCGATTTCACCTTCGACGATTACACTGCGGGCAAGACGCGGTTGACGCATCCGCACGGGACGCGTCGTCACCGGTATGACGCGGGGAATCCGGCAGGAGCGGAAAACCTTCAGCATTATTCGGGTGTGACGTTCGAGGAACTCTATCCGGGGATCGACCTTCATTGCCGACTGGACGAGGGCGGAATCAAATACGAATTCCATCTGCGTCCCGGAGCCGATCCCTCGCGTATCGCATTACGTATCGATGGCGCGGGCGCACCGCGGCAGCGCAATGACGGTGGTCTCTCCTATACTCATGTCGCCGGTACGCTTCGTGACAACGCACCGCTCGTTTATCAGACAACGGAAGACGGCGTCCGGGAAGTATTGTCCTCCGATTGGCACTACAGAAATGGGTCGCTCGGCTTCGATGTGCGGGATGCCGATCCCGCGCGTGCCGTGATTATCGATCCGTATCTGCAATGGAGCACCTTTCTGGGCGGCTCTCTCTCCGACTACGCACGTGATGTTGTCATCGACAAGGCCGGGACGATGTTTGTCTGCGGATATTCGGCCAGTCCCGATTTCCCTGTCACGCCCGGAGCGATACAATCGAACCCGGGAGGCAGTTTCGATATTTTCATCAGTGCCTTCTCGCGCGCGAGGCGTTTGCTCTGGTCCACCTATTTCGGCGGAAGCGGTTCGGAAGAGAATCCCCGCATCGCACAGGCACCGGACGGCTCGCTGTATGTTGCAGGATCGACATCGAGCACGGACCTGCTTGTCACGCAGGACGCCGCGCAGCCACGGAATGCCGGGCGCTACGATACGTTTCTCCTCGCCCTCGACAAACAGGGCCGCCGCCGCTGGGCCACGTATTTCGGCGGAAGCTACTCGGATGAATGTGGAGGAATCGCGGTCGCTTCGGACGGCACGTTGTTTATCACAGGCGGGACCTACAGCACGAACTTCCCCGTTACCGCTGATGCGTTGCAGACCAGCAATAACGGAGATTACGATATATATCTCGCACGTTTTTCGCCGAAAGGGAAGCGCATGTGGGCAACCTATATCGGCGGATGGAGTATGGACATTGCGACCGCGATCGCAATCGGTAAGAATGGCGATATTATTCTCGGTGGACGCACCGAGAGCACGAATTTCCCCGGACTGAACCTTGATCGTCAGTCGCTCTATGGTGGCGGTAGCTTCGACGCCTTTGTCATGCGCGTCGATCCCGAGACACCCGCCATTCGCTGGAGTACATATCATGGCGGGGAACAGGAGGAAAGTATCGAGAGCATCGCACTCGACAGCAAGGGGAATATAATCCTGGCCGGATATACGGCGAGTGAGCGTTTCCCGCTCGCGGGCAATCCGGTACAGAAACGCTTCGGTGGTCTGATCGATGTATTCGTCAGCAGCATGAATGCTGATGGACTGCTGCGCTGGAGCACCTTCCTGGGCGGTGTCGAAGTAGACAAAACCGGGGGGCTCGCCGTCGACAGGCAGGACAACATTCTCATCTCGGGTTTTACCGGCAGCCGGAATTTTCCCATGGCAGGGAGTCCCTTCTATGACAGAAAAGGCGGCGGCTATGATATCTTCATTGCGCAATTCAGCGCGGGCGGCGGATATCTCTGGGGAACGTTTTACGGTGGAGAATCGCATGATATCAGCTACGGACTCGGTATGGATGCGCAGGGCAATGTCGTCGTCGTCGGCGGAACCGAGAGCAGCGGCTTTCGTACCGTCGGCAATATGTTCCAGGGTGATCTCTCTGGATTGACCGATGCCTTCCTGCTGCGTATCATTTTTGACGAACCGGTCGCCTTCGCTGGTCAGGACACAACAATCTGTCGCGGTGGCAATGCCCGCCTGGGCGGAGAGGCCTCAGGTGGAACGCCTCCTTACAGTTACGAATGGTATCCACCGGGCACGGTCTCGAATGCACGTGTCGCACGTCCGATGGCCTCACCACTGACAACGACTTCGTATCGCCTGACGGTCACCGACGCAGAAGGCGCGGTCACCAGTGATACAGTTGTTGTTACTGTGACCACGCCACCAGTTGCAGGTGCGGGGCCTGATCGCGCTGTCTGTCCCGGCAGCAGCGTGGTATTGCAGGCACGTGCGGAGAAAGGACAGGGCCCGTACTCATTTCT
>JAGTUW010000263.1 GCA_018224345.1 Bacteroidota bacterium | reverse complement strand
TAATGTAGGAAATCGATATTTCAATGTCAATGTGTCTTTGTAAGTCGAGGAAGAAAAAACCACTTAAGAAAAAACCACAAAGTCACTAAATCACGAACAAGAGCACAAAGAGGTATTCAGAGCGCTCCTTATTCCATAATAAGCGTTTCGAAAGGCTTTTGTGCTCTTGTTCGTGTGTTGGTGCATTGGTGGTTTTTTCTTCGTAGAGCGAGCGCGCACTGTGATACGCGTTTGAGCATTGCGGATGAAGCGGTATTTACTTAGCTTCTCTGTTACGACATCCGCAACATCCGGTGTCCCCACCTGATTTCGATGATTATTCGTGAGTACAAACATGAAACGAATTGCCACCGCCGCGTTATTTCTAACTGTCCTTTTCTGGGGACATCCCGTGCAGGCACAGCAGCAGACTTCTGACTTCGTCGATTTTCGACTGATCGATGCCAACTCATGCTGTTACGATCTGTATCTGGAGAATTCACACCGGCCCGCTACGCCGATCGATCTTATACGACTCGAGCTGCTGACACAGGAGGCACATTTCGTTGCCGGATCCGCAGGTGGTCCCTGGCCGGTGCATGAGGTATCGGACAGACATTTGTTTTTCCAGGAACAGGGTCTGGAGCTTCCGCCTGATGAATTCATCGAAGGCTTTCATTTCTGCATCGAAATCGACCCCGGACATTCCCGGCTGGTGCAGATCATCTGGAGTACGGAGTTCAACGGACGCGTGGCATCCAGCGACACCGTATGGCTGGATTGTTCCGTGACACCACAGGTCTGCGATTCGGTCAGCATCGCGAGTATTACACTTCCTACGCAGCCGGAAGGATCATGCTGTTATGACATTACACTGAAAAACACGCATGAACCGCAGGGAGGTCTCGACGGATTCCGACTTCATCTGCAAACTCCCGGCGCAACCATTACCGGCACACCCACCGGCCCGTGGAATGTACTGGATCAGACTGCAACATCGGTGACCTACGGTGGAGCGACTCCTCTTGCATCGGGTGGCAGTCTGAGTGGCTTTCGTCTCTGTGTCGACGTTCCACAGGGTACCCCGACAAACCTCGTCCTCCAATGGTTCACTTCCAGTGGAGGGCAGGATGTCTGCGACGATTTCGAAACCGTCAGTTGCACGCCCAAATTGAATCCGCGTCCCGACACGCTGCTGATGGAAGATCTGCAGGATTGCAGTTACGATCTCGGCTTCATCAACAAGCACGTGCCGCGTTCCTCACTCAACCGGTTCAGATTGAGTGTCGTCACGCCGGGCGCCAGCTTTGCCTCCATCACGGAAGCGGCAGGGTGGACCATCGCCAGCCAGACCGGATTGAATGTCACATTCAACAGCGATGCACCGCTGGCCCCTCTCGACTCGGTCAAAGGCTTCCTGGTCGGCTTCAACCCCTCCAGCACCGGCCAGGTGCGCTTCGTCTGGTCGACATTCAACGGCACTACATTAGTGAGCAGAGACACCGTGCAGGTACAGTGTGATCCACCACCACCGACATTCTGTGATTCACTGCTCGTCTCACCGCTCGTGGAAAGTTGCAGCTTTGATTTCGGCTTCGTGAATACGCATGAGCCGGCATCGGCAATCAATGATTTCCGTATCCGTGTTCACACGCCCGGATCGACCATTCACGCTGTCACGCCTCCCGAAGGATGGATCGTTGCGTCGTGGACGGATACCGAAATTCTCTTTGTGGATACACTTGATGTCGTTGCGATCGGAGAAGAGCAGACCGGCTTTCTGCTTTCTTTCACACCTGCGGAATTCGGGAATCAGATTTTCATCGAATGGTGCACTTCTCTCGACGGCAGTACGCATTGCTGTGAATTCACGAATGTCGAATGCATCCCTGAAGAGGAACGCTGTGATTCCCTGGCGGTGACACCCTCCGAGGACCTCTGTGGATATGAGTTCAGTCTGAGCAATCTCAAGGTCCCGAACGAAGGACTGGATGCGTGGAGCCTGCGGCTCGATGATCCGGAGACCATGCTGCTGACAGCGATTGCGCCCGATGGCTGGGACCTCGATACACTTGATGAACAGATGCTGCGTTTCGTCAAACGTGACGGAGAACTCGGTGTCGGGGAAACCGCGGATGGTTTTG
The DNA here is from genome assembly GCA_018224345.1 of Bacteroidota bacterium. Lineage (GTDB taxonomy): Bacteria > Bacteroidota > Ignavibacteria > SZUA-365 > SZUA-365 > SZUA-365. Next base: position 9,338 of record JAGTUW010000263.1, on the reverse strand, counting down.
TCATACGTTTCGTCCCTTCGCTGCAATCGAGCCAGATCCCCTTCACATGGTGTACCGAACGCAACGATCAGCAACGCTGCTGCGATACCATGAGCGTGGCCTGTGAAATCGGAATCGTCCAATGCGACGTGATCGATGTAATCACAAGTACTGAGCAGCCCTGTTGCTTCGATTTCAACATCGAGAATACGCATCTGCCACGCGGCATAATCAACGCCTTCAATGTGCGCATCATTACACCCGGTGTATCCCTGTTTTCTTCTACAATCAGTAATCCGGACGGCTGGACAAACATCATCGGTTCCACACAGATAGGGTGGAGAAATTCAGGGGGCGGGATCGCTCCGGGAGAAACACTCGGCGGTTTCAGGGTCTGCTATGACAACAGCGCCACCGGCAATGCGGATTTCGAGATCGTCACACAGACGGTGCAGGACGGCCGCATTATCTGCGAAGACACGCTTACAATAAAATGTGACCGTACGTTGCGCGTCGATGTATTGCCCGGTCGACTTCCTGATCACTACAGCCTGCTTCAGAACTATCCGAACCCGTTCAATCCGGTGACGACCATTCAATTCGAGCTCCCGGTGCGAACCGAGGTCGTACTGAGTCTCTTCGATACACACGGGCGCCTGGTCATGGATCTTGGTTCCGGTGAATATGAAGCGGGAAACTGGCAGATTACTCTCAACGCATCAGATCTGCCGAGTGGTACGTATTTCTATCAATTGCGATCACAGAGGTTCACTGCAACGCGTTCAATGATTCTGCTTAAATAACGCATCACCAATTATTGTGAATAAAGGAGAATGAACATGAAGGGAACAGCTCCACAAGTCCTTGTACTGATGGGAAGCAAATCTGACTGGGATGTCATGCGGCACTGTGCCGAAACCCTCACCGAGTTCGAGGTGCCTCACGAATGCCGCGTGCTTTCAGCGCACCGCACACCCGATGCCGTGGTCGATCTGATCACGAATGCGGAAAAAAACGGTGTTGAAGTCGTCATTGCAGCAGCCGGTGGCGCCGCACATCTCGCCGGTGTCGTCGCCGCGCACACCTTGCTCCCGGTCCTCGGTGTCCCGATGACCAGCGCGCTCAACGGACTCGATTCCTTGCTGTCGACGGTGCAGATGCCTGCGGGCATTCCGGTGGGGACACTGGCCATCGGGAAAGCCGGCGCAAAAAATGCCGCCTTGCTCGGCATCGCCATTCTCGCCAACAAACACGCCCTCTACCGCGAGAAACTCAAGGAATTTCGTCAGGAACAGCGGGAGACTGTGCTCTCGACGACGCTTCCCTGAGCGAAGCTCCTCCTGTGTGTGAGCAGGGACGCCGGTATCACTTTCCGGCGTCCCTGCACCGTTTCCGGGCAGACATTCGGCGAAAAGCGCCTCATCAGGTGACTGCTGTTCCCTTGTCGCCAAACTCCGCGCAGCCCCCGCCCGCGTTCCACGCTGTTCAGCGTCCCAACTCCCTGGCGGTTTTTCCGCCGATTCCGTATTCGTCCTTTCTCATTTCGGAAATGATGACACGTACCGATTCGACCGGGACATCCAATGTCTCGGCGACCGTTTGCGAAAGCTTCCGTATCAGTGTCGCCTTGAGCTCGGCAGAACGACCTTCGAGAATATGTGTGACAATAATGGGCATAAGACCTCCGGAACATATTTTTGTTGAATATACGGAGTTTGTGTCGTACAATTGAAGTAGCACTTGAAACGCATCCGGTCATTGTTCGCGAGAGAGGTATGAAAAACCGAATGATACTCATTGTCACAGCCCTGGTGTTCTTCAGCGGCGTGATTGCAGCACAACCTTCCCTGCAGGTTTCGATTCATATTCCAACGATCTCAGTAGATCCGGCTGCGGAGTCCTACCTGCCGGATCCGATTCCCGTGACGGTGACCATCTATAATACCGGTACCGTCGCATCGCAGTCGTTGAGTGCACGCATTTCCTTTCCGCCGGACCTGCAACTCGACGACAGCGAACAGCATGCGATGATCAAGGCACCACAACCCGCCGTCGTGCAGCCGAATGATTCCGTCAAGGTCACATGGATGTTGACACATCCGGTCAGTTTCACGACAACAAATTACCGGGTGCGCATCTGGCTGACACATACACCGGCGGATTCATTCGAGACGCAGAAGCTGTTCATTCTTCCGCCGATGGAGCCGCCGGATTTCAAGCTCGCGTTCATTACATTGCCAAAACTTACGGTGCGGCCCGATTCCCTCGGCTATGACAACAACCCGTTCTCTGTCTTCTTCCGTCTGGTCAATCAGGGAGGGACGTCCATGGACAGTGTGCAGGTGCATCTGCATCTTCCCGAAGATTACATTCTCGATCCGATGACACAGAACAATCCGCTGGTCTATGATCAGGTCATGCCCCCGCCGCAGGTCGGAATGCCACGCATAGAAATGGAATGGCTGGTCCGTTATGTTGGTGCCACGATACATCCGCGGGAGGATACATTGCATCTGGTGGCAACCGGCAGGGATGCGCTCGGCGGCCTTGTGCGCAAGGATACCACACTGTTGGTACAGGTGGAAGGGATTTCTCCCCGCTATACGCTCCGCTATCTCGATCCCGGCGCGATGCAGTATGACGCGCAGGCCATCTACAGTCCGCAACCCTATCCGTTGCGCCTGCGCATAGAGAATATCAGTGAGCAGTGGATTGATCTGAGTACGGTCGCATTGACCGTGAACGGAGAGGGAGTGACAACGGCAGACCCACTGCAGGAAACCATACCCATGATTCCGGCCGGTGGACATATCGAGTACCAGTGGCGGATGCATGCGGAACGTCGATCTGTTCCGCGTCAATTCACTGCCATGGCGGAGGTGGCTGACCTGCATGGACGGCGGGAGAGCGCCATACGGACAGTATCCGTGCCGGGACAGCCGTTTGCGCTGAACCTGGAGCATATACAACTCCCTGACACCCTGCACACAAATGCCGAAGGCACGGCACTGTTGAACACGACGATCCCGATTTCCTTCATGCTGCGGAATGATACCTGGTATAACAATACAGTGACACACTCACGCATCCATGGCACGGGGATGGGCATTCTCCCCCCACCATTCAAAGAACGGCAGCATGCCTTCGACCTGACGCCCGGCGCTATCTCTCAAGCGATCGAGGATACTTTTTTCGTGCAGGAAATGATTGATGACCGCGTCGTCACAATTCAAATCACTGCGGTGAGTGATCGGGAAGACACGGCACGGAGTTCGCGTTCTGTCTTTGTTCCGGGATTGCGTCCGCTGCTGCGGATGCTTCACTCCGGTCCCGAACGAATTCTTGCCGACGGCATGGGTGGCTATGTGCCAAACCCTATGGGCCATGAATATGTACTCCACAACGACGGCAACGTTGAGTTACGTATCGATTCGGTCGTGTTGCGCTATCACATGGATGGCGTCAGTACGCCCGAAGCCCTGCGACGGGACTACGGATGGTTCCTTCGTCCCGGAGATTCGTTGCTGACACGATGGAATTTTTCCGTATACGAGCGGGACAGCAGCCGCGTCATTCCCATGCATGTGACCGCCTATCTCTCCGGCCGCTTCGAAGCTGACATCAGCAACCATCTGTATATCGACGCCCTTGCCCCGGAAGTCGATGCGATCGTGTCCGGTCCCGACACCCTGGCCATCGACCCCGATGCATTGTATGCGCCCAATCCCTTCGTAAAACAATTACGGATCCGAAACACGGGGAATGCCGATCTGCACGTCGACCGTGTGCAGCTCGCCGTGGCCGATCCCCTGATCGATGCGCTCGATCCGCTGGAATGGACCGATGGCCGTCTGCTCCCGCCCGACAGTGCGATGACGCTTTCATGGCGTCTGGAGGCACGGGAACATGCGCAGGCAACGGATGCGGAAATGATATTTACCGTGTATCACAGTGGCGGAACCGGGGAAGCCGTCGTTTCCACCGTACATATTCCTGCACGGGTACCCGGACTGGAAGCACGCATCAGCGGAGACGCACAGTTGCTGTTCGACGAGACGACAGTCTATCATCCTTCTCCATTTTTGAAACGCGTGCAGTTGCGCAATACAGGGACGGCGGATCTGCTGGTGGATTCCGTCATCGTCTCCTGGACCGATCCACAATTGCGGTCGGTTGAACCCGCTCTGCGTGTACTGAACAGTGTCATCGCACCGGGCCGCGAGCAGATCGAGGAATGGCATTTTCACGCATCACCGCACGCCTCATCGGGATACGTCACCGTGCGCTTTACCATCTATCATGACGGGGGGAATGCCCTGCCATTGACGACGGACGTGTTCATCCCCGGTCAGCCCTACGCTGTCCATCTTCGCGATGTGGTGATACCCGACCGCGTGACGTCGCGCACGGATGGTCAGGGGTATGAACCCAATCCGGTCGTCGTACACTACCAGGTCGAGAATGATACCTGGTTCGATCTCGTCCTTGGCTCCGTGCGCGTCGAAGCGACCGGTGAGGGCGTGCAACTGCTGTCACCGCAACCACGGCCCGGGGAAATCCGTCTTCTGGCAGGGCACAGTTCTTCGCGACTGTACGATTCGCTGTTCGTCCTGCCGGCATCGATGGAGAGAAGCATACGCGTCACAGTCAGTGTCGAAGCTGCGTACGGGATGCACGACGAGCATCATGCCGACATCTATATACCAGTCAGCACGACACATGTGGCGGATGGCAGGGAGCGTCCACAGAATTTCGTCCTGCACGGCATCTATCCCAATCCAGTATCTCTCGCGACGGCGCAGAGGATGTACCTCGACATGGAAAGCGTCTCCAGTCTGCAGGTCTCCCTTCATGACCGGCTCGGTCGCCGTATCATGCAGTATGATGATATACCGGCCCTGTTTACGCGGAGCGCCGTCGCACTCACGATTCCGGAGCTGGATACGGGGTTGTATTATATTCGCATCACCGGCCGGGATGTGCAGCATGTACACCCGCTTGTCCTGTATCGCTGATGGATGACGATGCAGATGAAGCGGATACAAGGAAGCATTTTTCCAACAGACCGGATGTATGTGCCTGCCGTCTGTGTGCTGCTGCTGGTGCTTTCTTCCGGTTGTTCCCTGACGGGCATCTTCTCCGGTGAACGGCCGGAGACTTCCGACGACGCGAAGCAGATAGAAGTTGTTGCGGAAGCGGATTCGGTGCAGAGCCTGCCTGTTGATAACGGTTCACTCTTTGCTGCTCCCGACACCGCGGCGGCGGCCGGGGAAGCATCGCATCCGGCGGAAGATGTCGTATCGTCTGCTTCCGCGGATGTCTGGGTCGACAGTGTCATGGCGACACTGGATTGGCGGCGCTGCATCGCACAGCTTATCGTTCCGTTCACCTACAGTGACGTATCCGCTCGTACGATGAACCGTATGAGATCCGCCGTACTGGAGCACGGCGTCGGTGGTGTGTTGCTATCCCGTGGCGGTATCGCGGACGCCGTGGAACTGATCGATTCACTGCAATCCTGGGCGGCGACGCCTCTGCTGATTTCCGCGGATTTCGAGACCGGTCCCGGCATGCGTCTGCGTGATGCCCTGGTGTTGCCGAGCATGATGGCGCTTGCCGCCACCCGCGACACCGGCCTGGCATATCGTGCAGGCCGTGCGATTGCCGAGGCGAGCCTGGAAATCGGGGTAGGACAGAATTACGCGCCGGTGGCGGACGTCAACTCCAATCCGCTGAATCCCATCATCAATACGCGCTCCTTCGGTGAACGTGCGTCCCTGGTCGCGGATATGGCCGAAGCCAGTATGCGCGGGATGCAGGATGCCGGCATGATAGCGACGGCGAAACACTTTCCGGGGCATGGGGATACGCATATCGATTCGCACAGCGGATTACCCTTGATCGACGTGCCGCTGTCCCGTCTCGACAGCATCGATCTGCTTCCGTTCCGACGCCTGATTGCTGCCGGTGTGCGTTCCGTCATGAGCGCGCATATCGCTGTCCCTGCATTGACAGGCGACAGCACGCTGCCTGCCACATTGCATGCGGCGGTCATGGACACCTTGTTGCGACAGCGCTACGGCTTCACCGGCCTGGTCGTCACCGACGCAATGAACATGAAAGCGCTGACGCGCACCGGTGTGACGAATCCCGCCGTCGTCGCGCTGCAGGCGGGCAGCGATATTCTGCTGATGCCGGGGGATATCGGGCAGACGATTGATTCGATTGCCGCAGCGGTGCAGCGGGGGGAAATCGACAGTATGCGTGTGTTGCAGTCCGTCCGGCGCATACTGGAGGCAAAGCAGCATGTACGGATGTCTGCCGTCACTGAAAGAAATGATTCAGTGAGAATGCAGCGACGGGTGCAGCACAATGTGCTCGCGAATCGCATTGCCGGTCAGGCCGTGACATTGTTGCGCAATGACGGACTCATCCTTCCTCTTGCGGATGGACAGCGTATTGCGGTGATCAGTTTCGTGCGGAAGGACGCCTCCGATGATGTGCGGAATTTCATTGCACGGTTGCGCGAGCGTTATCCGTCATTGCGGGAGCTGCTGGTGCCGCGAAGCGCAAGTCGCAGCGTTCGCACGCAGCAGCAGCGCTGGGTGCGGGACTCGCTCCGCGGCGTCGATGTCGTCGTTTTCGCATCCCATATCACCACGCTGGACGGCGCAGGCAGTATCGGTCTTTCTGCCGAACAGCGGCATGTCGCTTCGCTGATCGGAGAGCAAGGACTGCCGCGCGTGCATATATCGCTGGGCAGTCCTTACGTGCTTGCTGCCATTCCCGATGCGGAGGCGCTGCTCTGCAGTTACGGCAATGACCCCGCCTCGCAGGATGCCGTGTTGTCGGTGCTGACGGGCGGGAAGATGCCGAGGGGTCGGCTGCCCGTTTCCATTCCCGGGATTGCGGAATTCGGTGACGGCATGCAGCAGTTCGAAGCGCTGCCGGAGTTTCCCGATATAACGAGACTTTCATTTTCCCGTGTGGACAGTCTCATCACCGAACAGATACGGCGTGGTGCGACACCCGGTGCGCAACTGGCGGTGGTGTACCATGACTCGTTGATTCATCTTCGCTCCTATGGAAGGTACACCTACGAGGAGGATGCGCCGGTCGTGACAGACACGACGATGTTCGATCTCGCCTCGTTGAACAAGGTTGTCGTGACCACGACGCTTGCCATGCAACTGATCGAGCGCGGGCTTCTGCATCTGGACAGCAGTGTCGCGCAGTATCTCACGGAATTCGGAAAGAACGGAAAGGGCGAAGTCACGATCAGGCATTTGCTCGAGCACAGCAGCGGGTTGCCGGCATATCGTTTTTTCCACTTGCAGGGAGTGTCCGGCGAGGCCATTTCCGATTCGATATTCGCGATGTCGTTGAGGCATGCGCCGGGCAGTCGCTACGTGTACTCCGATATCGGGATAATCGTGCTGGCCTGGGTTATCGAACGCATCACCGGTGTCGGGATGGACAGCTACGCGAAGGAAGAATTTTTTCAGCCGCTCGGCATGCGGCACACGATGTTCACGCCGCCGGATTCTCTCCGCAGAGACTGTGCGCCGACGGAAGTGGATCTGCGTTGGAGGAAGCGTCTCGTACAGGGCGAGGTACATGACGAAACCGCTGCATTGCTGGGCGGCGTTGCAGGACACGCTGGCTTGTTTTCCACCGCGGCGGATCTGAGTCTTTTTGTCCGCATGCTCATCAACGGCGGAGAGCTTGACGGAGTCAGATACCTGGCAGGCGAAACGATAGCCGGTTTCACCTTGCGGCAGTCTCCACGCAGCAGCAGGGCATTGGGGTGGGATACACGGTCGGCGTCGGGTTCTTCTTCAGGCCGGTATTTTTCCGACAGGAGTTACGGGCACACCGGCTTTACCGGCACATCGATATGGATAGACCCCGAAAGCCGGGTCGGCGTGATCTTTCTCGGCAACCGCGTGCATCCGACCAGGGAGAACCGCATGCTCCCGCGTTTCCGTGCCACGTTGCACGATGCCATCCGGGAGGCGATCATAGCCGGAGTCGAAGCGCCGTAGGGTCTGTACACCGCTCATTCCAATGCAACGATGTAGCGGCACTCTGCCAGCGCGGTCAGATGCAGCGAACGGACAGTTTCTGTGACAGGTTCAGCGGTTCAGGCGGCACGGTATTAGCTTTTCATTTCGTATGTTGGTACATTCCCTATACGTCTTCACACATAGAATGGTAATCAACATGCGCAATCACAGAACAGCCTTGCTCCCTCTGTTTCTTGTCGCCGCACTGCTCGCAGTTGCCTGCGGCACTGTCCCGCTCACCGGGCGCAACCAGCTCAATCTCATCCCTTCATCGACCATGCTTTCGATGAGTTTTCAGCAATACGGGGACTTCATGCAGGGCCATCAGGTCAGTCGCGATCAATCGAAGGTCCAGATGGTACAGCGTGTCGGCACGAACATCAAGAATGGTGTCGAGAAATATTTCCGGCAGCAGGGAATTGCCGACGACCTGAAGGGCTATCGATGGGAGTTCAATCTCATCGAGAGCAACGAAATCAATGCCTGGTGTATGCCGGGCGGAAAGGTCGTGATTTACACCGGCATTCTGCCTGTCACACAGACCGAAGCGGGACTTGCCGTCGTGATGGGACACGAAATCGCGCATGCAGTCGCAGAGCATGGCAATGAACGCATGAGCCAGATACTCATGACGCAGCTCGGAGGGATGGCGTTGAATGAAGCGCTTTCCAAAGAGCCGGAAAAAACCCGTTCACTGTGGATGGCCGCCTTCGGAATCGGAGCACAGATCGGTGTGCTTCTGCCTTACAGCCGGCTGCATGAAAGCGAGGCCGACAGACTGGGACTGATTTTCATGGCCATGGCGGGATATGAGCCGAACGAAGCCGTCAGTTTCTGGCAACGCATGGCAGCCCAAAAAAGCGGCCAGGCGCCACCGGAATTTCTCAGTACGCATCCATCCGATCAGACGCGCATCAGAAAACTCAGGGAAGCCATGCCCGAGGCAATGAAGTATTACCGGCCCTGAGGGGGGGGAGAAATGTGAGAACCACAGAGGGCGAGAAGGGCAAGAAGGAATTTTTCCTGTAGAGACGCGCGGCTTTGTTATGCTCGTGCGTCAATGATCGTCAATCACACCCACACAATCAGGGTGTCGGTAACCAGGGCGACCGTTGTAGGGGCGACCGTTGTAGGGGCACTTCTTGCGGGTGCCCTGGTTCGCCCCAACAGGGATGATATTCCCGCAGTAATCGCATCAACACGGTTGTTTGGTAACGCTACTCGAAAATTGACCACCTCCGATAACCGAAAACTGTCCACCCTTGGTGGTTGAAAAATAACGTTCTTTCAAGT
>JAGTUW010000262.1 GCA_018224345.1 Bacteroidota bacterium | reverse complement strand
GGAAAGCATGTTGCATGTCATCGCTGTCCTCATCATCGCCTGTCCCTGTGCGCTCGGACTCGCGACCCCCGCCGCCATCATGGTTGGTGTGGGCGTGGGCGCGGAACGGGGGATACTGATCAGGAACGCGGAGAGTCTTGAACGCGCACGCAATATCCGTGCGGTGCTGCTCGACAAAACCGGGACGGTGACCGAAGGTCGTCCGGTGGTCGTTGCCACGCATCTCGCACAGGGAGAAGACCTGCCTGCTGACGAGGCGATGTTGCTTTCGCTTGCCGCCTCCGCCGAGCGTCCGTCGGAGCACCCGCTCGGCCGTGCGTTGTTGCGCCATGTTCATGATGAGGGAATAGAGACCCGCGCACCCGAATCCTTTCAATACGAACCCGGCGCCGGTGTTCTGGCCTATGTCGCAGGTGATGCGGTGCTGGTCGGAAACCGGGCGCTGATGGCTTCCTGGGCCGTACAGTTGCCGGCGGATTTCCCTGTGGAATTTGCAGAACCCGGGCGGACCGTGTTGCATATCGCGCTCAACGGCAGGTATGCCGGCTCGGTTGCTCTTGCCGACGCCCTGCGCGCCGATGCGGCGGAAGCGATTGCAACGCTGCGGCGTCAGGGTATTGACGTCGTCATGCTGACGGGCGACACCCGGGAAGCGGCGCTCCCGATCGCAAGGGCGGCGGGGATAGAGGAAGTTATTGCCGGTGTGCGACCCGACGAGAAAGCCGGGCATGTCCGTCGCGTCCAGGAGAGCGGCGTTGTCGTGGCCATGGTCGGTGACGGTATCAACGACGCCCCGGCCCTGGCACAGGCCGATGTCAGTATCGCCATGGGCGGGGGTACGGATATCGCGATGGAAACTGCTGACATCACGCTCATGCGCGGCGATGTTCACGGCGTGGTCGAGGCCATCGGACTCTCCGTCGCGACGCTGGCCAAGATCAGGCAGAATCTGTTCTGGGCATTTATTTACAATGTTATCGGCATTCCACTCGCCGCCCTGGGGCTGCTCAGTCCGATGATTGCCGCCGCGGCCATGGCCTTCAGCTCGGTGAGCGTCGTGGGCAACGCGCTGCTGCTGCGACGAAGATACCGGGAGTGAAATGCGAGAAAGAATGGCACCACCCCGCTTCCGCTTCGCTCCTGCGGGGCACAGGCAGAGAGCACGGAGTTCACAGAGGCTTCTTTAACGGAGGGCGGACATTCCTGTCCGCCATTCGTTGAATCCAGAGGGTTACCAACGGAGGGGTGGTTTCTCGCACTCCGAAATCCGAAATCGGTACAATCCGCAATCTGCAATCGAAAGACTCGCGCCGTGCGTCTATGTCGACCCAGCAGGCCTGAATAGGAGAAACGAAACGGGAGAAAGCACGGCACGTGAAACACCACCCCGCTTTCGCTGCGCTACGGCGGGGCAAGCGAAGCTCCAGGGCAAGCGAACATTTTCGGAATGGGTAATGGGACTTTTCACCGTCTCATGTGTCTCTGGAGTAAGCAGGGATAACACAATCGGTGTTTCTCTGATGACGGTATATTCACAACGAGTCATTATCTTGCTTTACAAAGAATGAGGGCGAAATGAAAACAGTATTTTTCTTCCTGCTGTTGATTCCATTTATCGATTCCTCAGCACAGACAATCGAACACTGGTGGCTGCCGGAACGGTACACAGGAAACAGGCACAGCGCTGTGAAATTACAGGAAACGCCGGCCGGTATGGTCTGCATAGCCATAGATGACAGCGTCTACCTGGAGTGGCTCCCTACGCGGGAGACCATTGAGCACGGATGGAGGGACCTGACCGTGCACCTGGTCGATGGTGACGGCCTGCTGCGCGTCAGGGTTATGCCTTCGATCGGTTGGTTTCTGCATGCACTTCTATACAACTCCGGCAGGGATTTTGAATATGCCCTCGGTGGTTCGGGCAGTGCAGCGGCGTTGCTGGCCACTTCGAGCTCTTCCTGGGGCAGCGTATGCACAGGTTCCGATTACAGCAAGATCGGCCCGTTGAGACTGGAACATTTCAGGGATACGACATACCGTCTCATTGCAGAATTCAGCTCCGCAAAGAATCCGGTCCTGCTCCGGACATCATCCGGTACGTCATGGATGGCCTGGGAAGCAGTGACGTCGATGAATCATCTGCCGGAATATTGGGACAAACATTATCAGGCGGAAATTCACGTGGCACGGATATCATCGGATGGGAGGATGGAAATATCCTGGTCAGTGGGTTCGGGGTATTCTCCTGTGCTTGCCGAACGTGCGGATGGGAGTGTCTTTGTCCTGTACCGTACGGCAGAGCACTCCGCAACGAAAGAACCCTTCGGCTTGCGTCTCGCAGCGCTCACCACTCCGGGCGGGGGAGATACCGTGGTAGATGATGGTCTGTCCCTCCCCGGCTGGTTGACCCCTGCGTTGCAGGTCCACGCCAATACTGATAACAGTCTTACAATTCTCCTGGATCGTATCGACTCGGTTGTGGTGTACCATTGCACAAAGGATGCCGATGTCCAACGCAGTGCGGCACCCGCAGCCGGGAACGACCGGAGCATGTATCTGCTCAACGATCATGACGGGCGGACGATTCTTCTCTGGAGAATGGCCGAAGGGGAGGATCTCGTCTGGTCAGCGCTTGAGAAAGAAAGATTATTCGATTCGATACACTCTGTCGGCGGAACCGCTTCGATAGTGGGATGGAGGGCATTCTCCGGTGTGGATGGACATGTGAAATGCATCATCCATCAGACAGGAGCGGGGCAGCTCGATCTCATCCCGAATGTCACATCTTCCACGCCTGTAAGGCGGCAGCTCTTTGTTCCCGATACATGGTGGGGTGAAGTGCTGGATTGGAAAGTGGACAGTGAAGGATCACTATGGATTGCGCATCGTAAGGAACGGAGCACGGATGTATACCAGAGCGGACTGTATCGGGTACGGGATCTGTCCCTTTCATCACCAACACCTGCAGCTGCACAACATACGGTGGCGGTATTACCGAATTATCCGAATCCCTTCTATCCCGCAACGACGATTCCGGTGACGGTCGAACGAAAAGGTCACGTACGCGTGCGAATATATAATACCTGCGGTGAGAGTGTTATTGTCCTGTACGATGACGTACTCCCGGCGGGCACACATCATCTGTCGTTGGACGCTACGGGCCTCTGGACGGGAGTATATCATTGTATCGTGGAAACCGGGGGCGTTACTGTGTCGCGGAGCATGCTGCTGCTGCGGTAAACAGAACAATGGTGGCAATCTGTGAGAAACCACAGAACGTGAGAAACCACCCCGCCTCGCTGCGCTTCGACGGGGTGGTTTTTCACACTCAGTTGCCTGCACCGTCAGTCGGTCTGCGCACTCCATTGTCGTCGGAGCAGTTTCTTGATTTCTATCAGCAGTACGATGCTCAGGGAGGTCGCTGCGCATATCAGCCATTCGTTCGGGGTCAACGGGACGGTGCGCAACAGCGTGTTGAGGATGGGAAGATGAATCGCCGCGACCTGCAATGAAAGGGAAACGAACATAATCAGCAGCAGGGGCCGGTTGCTGAACAATCCGATCTGAAACAGCGATGCGTTAATGGAACGGGAGTTGTGTACGTTCCAGATCTGGAACAGCGCCAGCGTGACAAAGGCCATGCTGCGTGCTTTCTCCAGGGGAAACCCCTGCAATTCTTCGACGAGTACATCGTATCCGTATGCGAGCATCGCCCATTTGTATACACCCAGTGTGCCGAGCATCATGACGATGCCCGCGAAAAGAATGGTGATGAGCATATCCTTGGGTACGAGACCTGCATCGACAGGACGAGGTGGACGCGTCATGACATCGCCATGTTCTTTCTCATAGGCGAGCGGGAAAGTGGAAATCCCGTCGGTGACGAGATTGATCCACAGCAGTTGTGCGGGCAACAGCGGCAGGGGCATGCCGGCGAATATGCTGGCCGCGATGGTGAGCACACCGCCGAAGCTGGTACTGAGCACGAACAGAATGATATGCCGGAGATTGTCGAAAATCACGCGACCATAACGCACAGCCGAAGCGATACTCGCGAAACTGTTGTCGAGCACAACCATACTCGACGCTTCCTTGGCGACGTCCGTCCCGGCGCCCATTGCTACGCCGATGTCCGCCGCCTTCAGCGCCGGCGCGTCGTTGACACCGTCACCGGTCATCGTGACGATATGTCCCCGGTTTCGCAACTCCCTGACAATTCGCAGCTTGTGTGTGGGCGAAACCCGGGCGTACACCTCGGTGACGTCACTGAGTCCCCGCAGATGACGGTCATCCATCTCCTCGACTTCCGCTCCTGTCAGCACATTCGTCCCCTCGTCACCCAGTCGCAATTCCTCCGCGATGGCGCGCGCAGTCTCCGGGTGATCGCCGGTAATCATGATCACTTTGATCCCGGCTTTTCTGCAGGCGTCGATGGCCTGTTTCGCAGTTTCCCGCGGTGGATCGTACATCCCCTGCACACCGGTCAGGATGCAATTCCGATAGCTTTTTTCATCGTGCAGCGATTCCCCGTCCTCAAGTTCTCGCTCGCAGAATGCAATCACACGCAGGGCTCTGGCCGAGAGGGTGTCGACTGTCTCAAGCACAGCTTCCACGTCGATCGGTTGTTCCCCTTCCCCGGTGAGCATGCGGTCGGACATGGCAAGTATTTTTTCAACCGATCCCTTGACCATGAGGACCTGCCGTTCTCCGACGCGCGTAGTGATTGCCATGTACTGCAATTCAGATTCAAAAGGACGGAGATCCTCGACCGGATACCGGGTCGAAAGCGTTTCCATCTTTATTCCTGCCTTGCGTGCGGAGGCGAGCAAAGCCCCCTCGGTCGGATCTCCGACGAGGTTTGTCTCGCCGTCACGTTCGACAAGTCGGGATTCAGTACAGATTGCACCGATGAGCAGTGTTCTGCCGAGCGGGGAATCATGCTGTATATCGGTGAGTGGGCCGTCTTCGCCCGTAATCACTCCGTCGCCGCTGTAGCCCGTTCCGCTGACTTCATAGTGCCGTGTTCCCGCGACAATGCGCGTGACCGTCATGGCATTTTCGGTCAGCGTTCCCGTTT
>JAGTUW010000261.1 GCA_018224345.1 Bacteroidota bacterium | reverse complement strand
CCGGTGGCGAACCGCTATATTCCCCAGGGAAAATATTGGTTGTTCCGTTTTACCGCAGAGCAGGATACGCTGACCTGCATGGTCCATGCCGCGACTGCCCTGCCCTACCGCTGCTTCACGGGAAATGCGCCGACCATACTTACACTCCCGAAAACCAACGCACGCATCGGTTTGCTTTACACCTATGACGTGCTGGCTTTCGGAGACCCTGCTCCGGCATACAGCCTGGCGACCGCTCCCGCGGGGATGACCATTCATGCAGGCACCGGCCGGATTCTCTGGACACCGGCAAGCGATCAGGAAGGGATGCATGACGTGACTGTTGTGGCGAAAAATCGTTCAGGCAGTGACGAGCAATCCTTCCGCATCAACGTTGCCCCGGCGTCTGCCGCACCGGAAATCACGTCGACTCCCGTGACGGAAGCGGTAGCGGGAAGGCAGTATTCCTATCAGGTCACCGCCGATGGTACACCCCCTATCACCTATGCACTTGAAGAGAAACCTGACGGGATGCTGATTGAACCCGGTCGCGGAACAGTGTTCTGGACACCGTCACGCGCACAGGCCGGGACACACCCGATCGTCATATCTGCAAGCAATAATGCCGGAAGCAGCGAACAGCGCTTTGCGCTGGAAGTCTACAAAGTGCCGCGGATTGACCCGGTCCCCGATCAACTCATCGGCCCGAGCAAACCGTTCTGGTATCAGACAAGTACTGATGCCCGCCCCGATGCGACCTTCACATTGAATGCAGGCCCGGCAGGACTTCATATCGGTGAGTCAAGCGGCATGATCACCTGGACACCCACGGATCAGCAACTCGGGTCGCACACTATCCTCTTCGAAGCACGCAACCGCTTCGGTGTGGATCAACGTTCATTCGAAATCGAAGTGGATGCCACGGTCGGCATCGATGCAACCTCCCCAACAACAGAATTCCGCCTGCTGCCGCATTACCCGCAACCGGCATCGGCGTCTCTCGCCATCCCTGTTCAGACAGGCGAGACCACACATCTGCACCTGGAAGTGTACGACCTGCTTGGCCGCTCTGTCGAACAACAACGTGTTATCGTGGATTACGGCGCGTCAGTGACACTGACGATAAAAACAGCGTTATTGCAACCGGGGCTCTATTTCTACCGCGTTCAAGGCGGTGCACAGCAGAAATTACGCAGCTTTCTTGTCTCGCATTGATCCGGGAGCACTATCCCCGCGTCGCTTTCCGGATATATGATTTTTCCTTTCAGCAAAACCGGGCTCATTCGAGTCCGGTTTCGCTTATCAGTGAGGACAACCAGTCGATAGTCTGATTGATCAACACTTCGCGGGCCTCGACATGCGGGACATGGCCAGTCCCCTCTAACCACAATACCTGTGTCGGGGCGGGAACGTACTTCCTGATCGCATCCACCTGCCTGCGGCTGCCGAAGCGATCATCCTCGCCCTGGATCACAAGCACAGGGCTGTGAATGCGACACAGATCGTCGAACATCTCCCACTCTGTCAGTGATGGATCAAGCCATGTTTCCGCCCAGGCAGTGAACACCGCATCGGTTTTCTCCCCATGGTAACGGGACAGTTTTTCACGCATATCCGTCGTCGCATAATGCTCTCTCGCATCGCGGATACCGCTCAATGTCCTTTCCTCGATGAACACGTGCGCTGCTTCGGAGACCACGCCCACAGTCGCATCCGGAAAGCATGCGGCATATTTCAACGCAATTGTCGCGCCGTCGCTATGTCCGAAAAGCAGCGGACGACGTATGTTGAGTTCCTGCATCAGACCGTGAAGGTAGACTTCCGCCTCCTCACGATAGAAATCCGTATCACGCTTTTTCCGCATGGCCGTCGAACGGCCATGTCCGACACGATCATATACAACACCATCGCAGCTCGTGGCCCTGCAGAGTTCAAAGGGAAAGCTCTTCCACTGGGCGACACTGCCGAGGGCTTCATGAAGAAATATCCAGGTCGGTCTCACTTCCTCCACTTCCGGCGTTGCATGCAGAAGCAATTTCACATACAACCCGTCGTCCTCCACCGGTACATGAAAGGTGCGTTCGACAATCCGCGTATTTTCGGACATTCCATTTCCTCCGTTTGTCGTTTCAGTTCACCCACGCCGGCACTGCGGGAAACAGCATGCCGAAAGGGACAACTGTTGCAATCTACAGCATCGTCGGGAAATCCGGAATCGAACGAACGTAAAAAAGGACCGGCACTACTGATGGATCGCCGGTCCCTTCGTGGAGGGTTGCTCATGTACAAACAATCATCATATATCGGTGAGCTGTCCGATAAAGAGAATCGCCCCGGTATTGCGTTCGTGAATGACAAAGACAAACGGACGATCCACGCGCATCACTGTCACGGAAGGCACGGAAGTCACTCCGATTTCGACAGAGGTCACTGCGGCGGCTTCCGTTCCTTCTTCGTTGACCTGCACGAATGTCTTGTGCCGGACCGCAGAAATGAACAGTTCATTCTCAGGATTTATCCCGGAAAAATCAGCACGTCCGGGAGCGAAAGCAGCCTCCATCCCCATCGATGCAAGGACATCGTTCAGGCCCACTTCATATTCGAGAGTAAAACGCGGGAGCTGTAAGGCCACATCCCTCTCCTTGAGTGCCTTCACCCATGCGTCCCATTGTTCTGTTGACAGCTTCTTTCGCAGTTCAGCCAGTGACACCCCCTCCCGTGGCAAGAGCACCGCCATGCTGTAACGATCCCATCCATACGGCAGATCAACCATCTCCACGAGGTCGTCCTGCGTGTACCGAGTTGAACCCGTACGTTGCATCATTTTCACCGGTCTGCTGGAGCCATCAATTGCGATGAATGAATCGTCGCGAGTATCCGAAGGATCAAACTCCTGCGTCCATGTTCCCTTGAAATACACCGCATTGATGATATACATCACCACCCAATCCGGGATCGGTGCAGCGACGATCTCAGGGATACGTCCCTGCGTCATCCTGCTGACCCAGGCATTGATGATGCCGGCCGCATCAGCGCGATCGAAATCAAGCGATTCGATGTCTGCGTCGAAGTAACGGCGGTTGGTCTCAATAAAATCTTCTTCCACTGCATATCCCGCACGGCTCCAGATGGAATTCGCGATGTCGAGACGCACCTGTGGGTCCATCCCGAGCAGAAGTTCCATGATATCGTGGCAGGATTGATTGATTTCCTCCTGCGTCATCCCTTCGAAATGCAATGCCTGACGCATCCCGGTCCAGGTTTCACCAGCGGCACCATTGACCGTCATGCCCAGGGCCATCATGACACTCAGTGGTGAGAGAAACACGTTTTCTTCCGGCGTGGCATCGGTCACCGACGTGAACAGTGAAAATCCGAATGCCGAGTTCGCACGGGCCAGAGCGAGTTCCCCACTGCTTATCGGGCGCAACGGCGTCGGCGTTTCCGGTCCTGTCGTGTCATCACTGCAGGAAAGGATGAACAGCGGGAGAAGCAACAGTATGCAACGGAACATGAAACCTCCTTCTGAAATGATCAATGCAACACTGGACATATCGGTATTCAGGGGAAAACCCCTGCGTTTGCCTGCCGCAATTCACACGCGACCGACGATGGCGTATGCACAGGGATGCATCGTTGTAACCGTTAAAACCCTATAGCGACACCGAAAGTGAAATTCAGCCGTGTCGTGTAATACACCATACCGTCGACGGTGTAGCGGAGCATTCCCCCTTCCACACCGATGTTCAGTGCGGAATAATTGGAGGGATACATTTCGAGACCGGCCCGCACCTTGCCCAGCGGACCGAGCTTTGTGGCACCGACAAAACTGCGCATGTAGGGATAGACGATGTCGAAGACTCCGTATTCGGGAAGAGACAATTTCCACACGGCACCGAAAAGATCCAGCATACGGTGTTCGCGCTGCGGACCGGCAACCCACTGCGGCGGTGGCTCATACACCTGCTCGTAACTCGGATCGAAAGTCAGTGACGATTGCGAGGAAACATCCGTGCGCTGGAATTCGCGTCCGAAACTTTCCCTTCCATACTCGAAACCAAAAGCGTGATGCTCGGTCGTTTTATAGATCACGCTGATGGCCATATTCTCAAAGACTTTATGCGAGTTGTGCGGAAGATCGATGTCAGGAAAAGACCTGCCGTAATATTTCCGCAGTTCGAACACCAGGTTGGAAAGCACACTGCTGTATGGCCGTGGTTGTGAAAACATCCACGGTGCATCGTGCGGAGGGGTCTCCGCTATTGCAACTTCCTCTGCATCGAACACTGCCTGCATGGCACGTTCCTGCAAATGATCGGATGCCGTACGCACGCTGTTCACCGGCAACGAATGTGGGAGCGCATCGCCCAACGTTCTCTGCGACGATGTTTCCCGAACGGGTTCCACCGCCGGCGAGACGGCGTAGTCTCCCAACGCGGAACGATCCGCGTTGATCGTGAGGTCGCTTCTCCCGAAGATTGCGCTTCCTGCGCCGGACCCTGCGACTCCTGCCAGCGTAACAGATACATCCCTCGCCGAGGTTTGCTTCATTTCGGGGCGGGAAGGGGATGCAACAACCGCCAATCCCGCTTCAGACCCGCCGTCACCTGTGGCAGAGAAGGTCTGTTCTGCAGTGGCGTTGCTTCCGGCGCGCGGGGCTGGGGTACGTGCCCGGATCTCTGTGCCGGGACCGGCCTCCACGGCGAGGGCCCCGGTTGCAGTTGCGTCCGTGACGGAATCGGTTGACGAATAGACACCCATCACACCGAGAAGAATAACTGATGTCGCGATAGCTGAAAACACTGCGGTGTACAGGTAGCGACGGTGTTCCACTACAAGGGAACGCAGTCCCAACAGCGTCATTGCCGTCCCCTGTCGCATACGTGCAAGAGCCGAGGGCGGTACGGTGACCTCCGGAGCCATTCCCAACGAGGTGAACAATGCGTGTGAGACATGCGAGGGGGTTGTAATGCCCGCCATATCTTCCTGAACAATGGAATGCAGTTTCAGGTGCGCAAGAAACTCCCGACGCAGTTCCGGATCGAGTGCCATCTGTCCGAAAAGGACATCCTCAAGCGGCTCATCAAGTCCCTCGTCAAAAAAGCGGTGAAGTAATTCCGTGTGCTGCATATCCGAGAAATACCTGTGGTCTGAAAACATAAAATTAACGAATCATATCGCT
The DNA here is from genome assembly GCA_018224345.1 of Bacteroidota bacterium. Lineage (GTDB taxonomy): Bacteria > Bacteroidota > Ignavibacteria > SZUA-365 > SZUA-365 > SZUA-365. Next base: position 401 of record JAGTUW010000261.1, on the reverse strand, counting down.
GATATATGGAGCGAGTATGGCTTTGACCTGTTCCTTCGCCCGCATGACGCGTACCTTCAGAGAGGAGACGGAATCCCCTGTGATCTCCGATATTTCCTTGTACGAAAGTCCCTGATAGAAGCGAAGCACGAACGCCTCGCGATACGTATGGTTGAGCAATTCCAATGCAGAACTGATCATGTTGAGCATTTCCGAACGTTCGTACATCGGAAGCTGATCGGCAACCTTCTCATCGTCGAACGGTGACCAGTGCACCTTGTTGCGCTGCGTGTTGAGGAACACATTCCGTGCAGTGGTCAGAAGGTAGGCGAGCATATTGTTGATCTGTTCGTCCGGCTTCTGTGCGTGCCGGTAAAATCGTGTGAAGGTTTCCTGGAAGACATCTCCTGCGTCATTGGGAT
>JAGTUW010000260.1 GCA_018224345.1 Bacteroidota bacterium | reverse complement strand
GATGTTGTCCTGCGGGACATGGCAGTCATTACAGGAGGTTACACGCCCGAGACTGCCGCGCTCCCAGGTAGCGTACTGCGGTGTCATCACATGACAGTTGACACAGGCACGCGGGTCGTCGGAGAGATAGGAGACGGCATTCGAAATGTACAGTACGAAAATGCCGAGTCCTCCAAGAATACCCAACAGCAAAATCACTGGCAGACGCCATTCGGGAGGAGGGATGAGAAATCGTATGAGTCGTTTCATATCAGCTTTTCTTCATTGAACGGTCTTTTGAAAAACAGGCAACACAGATCACACAGGAAACTTCTGTCGTTGCTCAGAAATTCACACTGGTCATCAGGTACGCCCAGTTGGTCAGATCGGTGGCGTTTCCGCTCGGACCATGTAACAGGATGCGGTCAGGTTGGCCGGAGAACACTGAGTATCCGAGCGTCATGTGCACGGCTCTGGCGACTATCCATTTCGCCGTCACGTCCACTTCCGTCCCGATGCTGCGGCTTGTGCCGTTGAACTCGTTCGGAAAGTCCGCCGGGTCCGATGCCGTACTGAAGAGATGGATATCCGCCCCGAGTTTGAAGCCCTCGATAGGGGCGATGCTCAACTGGACGAGCATATCCTGCAGACCCATCCCCGCCGTGTGCGCCGGTATCACCGTGAAATAGTCCATGTAGCCATAGAACTTGTGATTTGTCCCGTACAGCGTATTGAATACCGTGTAGTCTTCCGGATTGTCCGCATCGCGGCCCGACAAACGGTCATACCCCACACCGATGCGCAGTCCGGCCAGGGACGGGAAGGTGTAGCCCAGGCGGACACCGACCATATTCGCATTGATGTCGGCTTGCTGGTCTCCTGTGAAATGATCGCCCATCTGCACGGCAGCATCGACTTCATAATCGAATGCGAAGAACTGTCCGCCCGCATGTACTCCCGCAGTCATCCGGTTCTGCCGGTCACGGTCGGAGGTCATGGCAGGGTGGTCATAAAGAAAGAAGGCCTGCACGGTGTTGCGTCTCCGTTCCGGAGTCCACATCGCCCAGACACCGGCCAGGAAATGGTCACGGAGGTAGGTGGGATACGGAAGATTGCGCTGCAGCGCAGCGCCAATGGCATCGATGCGTATATCTCCTGCTGTCAGGCGCAGCACACCGGCGTCGAAACTCTGGCCGAGATTGCTCCAGTCAATTGCTCCCAGCAGACGCTCGTTTCCATAGCTGAGAACCTGTCTTCCGAGACGGAAGCCCAGTACCCCGTCTGCGAGTCCGTCCACATCGATATACCCCTGTCGCAGATCGAAAAACGACGCACCATAATTCATTGTCCCCATACCACTGCCGTACATGCGCGCATCCTGCACTTCCACGACGGCCTGCACCTGTTCGTTGAGTGTGGCCGTGGCGCGCAGGCGGCTGCGGAGCTGATGATACACGTCATGATGAGCGTCTTCATAGAAACGTCGGTCATCGAATTCACTGCGCTCCCTGACCTGACCGGAAAATTCAATGCTCTGTGCAAATAACGGGGCGGCGATCACGGCCGCAAATAGAAACAGGATAAAAAACAACCTCATACGGTTTCTCCTCTGTGTTGTGAAGCAGTTCAGTCTCTCGAATAATGTAATATTATAATACATAAAAAGTGTAGATGTACTTATTTAATGAGCCGGGACAGTATCTCCGGCCGGGCTGGATGTCTGTTGTTGATCGAAATCCCCGAAGGTAACATCTTTTTCCTGCGGTGCCGTCCCCTGATTGTGCTGATAAACAGGATTGTCGATATCCTTGATACGGCGGGAGAATTCTTCTTCGCTGACGACGCTGTGCCAGGTGCCTGTGAGCATGGCCAGGCCGGTGACCAGTATGAATATGCTGACCACTGCGACGCCGACCAGGGCGGGTTTGATGGTGATGCGTGATGAGCGCGAGGGTTTGAGTTGCAGCGTGTTGCTGACGGGACAGGAGTCGACACAGGCCATGCAGGTCGTGCATTCGTCGGACATGACCACATTGAGGCGGTCGACAGCCACGCTGTTCGGGCAGGCCTTGGCACATTTCGAACAGTCGATACAGTTTGCGGCATCGCGCGTGATGCGGAAGGGACTCAGCAGACCGCCCAAAGCGAGAAGAGCGCCGTATGGACAAAGATACCTGCACCAGAAATTCCTTATGACAAGAGAAAGAACGACCAGTATGCCGATGACGATGAGTGAAAAGCGTGTGATGTCCTTAAAAAACAGAAACATTTTCACATCCGCAACTTTGTTGTACGGGCTGTCGAGAAACAGCTCCAGCGCCTGTCTATCCATCTGGAAAAAAACGGCGTATACGAGGAAGCCGAACATCAGGTACTTCAGTGACCGCAGGGGGTAATCCAGCCAGCGCCACACACGGAAATTGCGGCCGAACAGCTTTTTTCCGAATTCGCCGATGTTCTCCGACACTGTCCCGACAGGACATAACCAACTGCAGAAGGATTTCTTGATGAGAATGGACATCAGCACAAAGGCGACGAGGATGAACAGACCCGCAGGGTGTACAGGATGCACGCCCCCACCAAGCATGAAATACCAGGCGCTCATCAGGGCGGATATCGGGAGAAACCCCTCCACGCCCGGCGGACGGGACACAGCGAGGCTTCCGCTGCCCTCATGCCAGAAATACCACAATGTGAATTCCACCCCTATCCACAGGCAAAGCACAACAAAGGCGAACTGTATCCAGAATCGAAGCTGCTGGCCATTGTCCGTCGGCCGCCGCTTCACAAGGTGCTTGGTTGTTTTCATCGTAGATACTGGAGTCTATTATCGATCTTTCATGTAAAAAAACTCAATGCCGTCTGGCGTACTCCTCGACGACGTCGGTGATTTTCTCTTTTGATGAAGGCAGCAGGTCGAGCAGACTGTCGGTGGAAAGCATCTCACGGATGGTGGTGCGCACTTTGCCCCAGCGGTCATGGACGGGACAGGGCTTCCCCGTGCCGCAGCCCGGAAAGCCGAGCACGCAACTGTCGAAGAAATCCAGGCCGTCAATGGCCTCCACCACATCGATGAGATGAATACTTCCCGGCGCACGCTGCAGCGTGAAACCACCATGCACTCCCTTGAAAGAGGAAAGCACCCCTTTCTCACTGAGGGATTGCAGAATCTTCGCAAGGAAATGCACCGGGATGGAAAGCTCGGATGCAATTTCCTTTATCCCGACACGGCGATCAGGCTGCGTCGCGATGTACAACGTCGCCTGTATTCCGTATTCGCATGCTCTTGAGAAAATAATTGACATTCGCCTATCATCGAGTATTTAGTCGATGTTAAACTACGGACTTTTCCAGTGGAAAGCAAGCCTCGATGCATGATCATGGAGCGTTCACGCAATGCCACGGAATGTGCCGTTCTTGCCGTACTCAGCGGACGCCGATCGATTGTGGCAATTCCTCATCCACCATACGATATGAAATATTTTTTCCCTGCATCGAAATCCCGTATGTTAGACCCTGAATCACACTACGGCACACATCATTATGTACGCCCTTCTCGCCTTGTTTCAGACCACTGCGGCAACTCTTCCGGATACATCTGTTCTTGTCCTCTTCCAGAAGGGGGGGATCAGTCTGCTGGTCGGATTACTCGTCGTTCTCGGCGCCGCCGCGTTGCGCCGCTCCACATTACCGGGATTCGGCTTCATCATTGCGACCGGTCTGCTGCTGATCGCCTGG
>JAGTUW010000259.1 GCA_018224345.1 Bacteroidota bacterium | reverse complement strand
GGCATTGATCCACATATTGTCGAACAAATCCTCATGATCCCAGCGTACACCGCTGTCGACGATGGCAATGACAATCGTACTGTCGCCGGTGGTGATATCCCAGGCCTTCTCCGCCTCGATCAATGCATACTGATACTGCTCATCGTAACGCGGATCATCAGGCGTGTACATCAACGTCTGCACGATTTCCGGTTCCGCATACTCGACATCCGGCAGAGCGGCAAAGGCACGCGCCACCTCGAGCGGATTCAGCACCGGATCGAACTCAATCCTGTACATACGCTGCAAGGCAATCTCCGAACCGTCGTCCCTGAAGCGTGACACATGCGATGGATACATCTGTATCATGCGGTCAACAGAAAATTGAGAGAGCAACGGCTGCACCGTTGAAATCGCGACACCGGATTTGCTGAGTTGCTGTTCGCGATCACGTGTGAATTTGACGATAATGCTGCCCGGAACGAACTCGAGATCATCCGGTAACTGATCGAGCAAACTCGTTTTCGCTGTTTCGCTGAGTTTGCCACCGCTGCGGGGAACTCCATCTCCGGCAGCGAACAACGGACAACTCTGTGAGAAAAGCAGAATAACAGAAAGAATGATGGCAAGTCGCATACAATGCTCCGTCTGTCGGTAGGGATGGGAGGAGGGCGGGAATTCCAGGATGTGAAATACAGCCTTCGCAGAAATATACGAAAAAACCCCGGCTCGATGCCGGGGTTTTTCATCATACGAAATTCAACTGTACACATTTGCCCGCACCGAGCACGTAACATCGGATTCAGGCAAGCGGTTATTTCCAGCTCAGAAGGACCTGTTGGTCACCCGGAACGGGGAATTCTCCGACTAGGGGAATGGTCACCATGGTAGTTTCCTGCTGCAACATGATCTGTCCTGATGGATCATCGGAGAACCACAGATGTACCGGCACGGTGCTTTGATTGCCGAGAAAATCGATGACGACATTGATCAGAATTTCCCAGGTATAGATTTCCTTGCCGTTGACTATAATGATGCTTCCCCGATCTACGTAGGTGCCGTCCATGGTAATCGTGGCGTTGATCATGCCGAAGGGGATGGATATCCCACCGGCCGCCGTGATATCCCAGGTCTCACCCGGATCCATCGTCTCGCCGTTGTCATCATTGACCTTGACCAGATAGCTCCAATGAGGTGCGGGCAACTCCGGTGCGGTCGGTAAAAATCCCTGTTCGACGAGAGGACGTGTAAAGCGCCGGACCAGCTCATTGGCCAGGCCATAGACCAGGATATTATACTGCGCGTTGGAATGGGCAATCATGGTGTCGGAGCGATTACTCATCGCATCGGTGGAAATCATGCGATACCAGACCGAATGTCCTCCAACATCTCCACTGCCCTGTTCAAAGCGTGAGTAATAATTGCGGCGCGTGCTTTCGTCTACGACATTGTCAGCAAGGAGATCCCAGCGATCATAGGTGAATTCCGCGCCACTGGTGAATATGAAGCGGAATGTCCCCGGAAGCTGACGAAAGAAACTCACCGTCGCACGGTCACTGGCGTTGCCGGTACTGTCCCAGGCCTTGGCGGAAATCGAGTTGAGTCCCGCGGGTAATGCGGAAATGTCGATGGTCGCCGTCCACGGCGGTTCGGTCATCGTGGCGACAGGGACGGGTTGCGTATTGAGATAAATCTCGACTTTCACCACGGTGTGATTGTCGGTTGCATTGACGATGACATCCATTTCATCTCCGGCGACCTGCTGATCGTTCGTCGGAGAGACGAATTCGACGAAAGGTTTCTCTGTATCGGAGCCATTGACAGGCGGATCGACACCGGTGTCATCACTGCACGCCGCAATCAGAAACACGGGCAGTAGTATTGAAAAAAGTCGGAATTTCTTCATGAATATCTCCTCGGAATGATGGGGCAACGATAACTACGATGCGGTAAGTGACGGAGCAAGGGTAAAATAACGGTCAGCGCATCCTTATGAAACGTTTGCCCGCCATTTTCGTTCCCGTCCGCAGCGTGTAATAATAGACACCGGCGGACAGTGCGGCGGTATCGAATGCGATGGCATGTTCTCCAGCGGATACCACACCGTTGACCGGTGTGGCAATTTCCACGCCTGCACTGTTGAACACACGCAGGACGATTGTTTCGCTGCGCGCGAGTGCAAAGGGAAGCATGACCACACCGTCCGTGACGGGGTTCGGCCATGCGGGATCGAGACGCATACTTTCGGGCAAATCGGAAACCCGACTTGCAGACAGCAGGGGATTGGCCCGCAACTGCTGCACAATGCCGGACTTCGACACCGCCCAGCCAGTGATGGAATCCGCGAATACCGCTCCCTGCATTGCACCCGCAGGCGCGAGCGCGGTTTTTGTCCAGGTTGTCCCAAGATCCCCACTTACCCAGCCCTCCTCATCATTGATGATCCAGACAATGTTGGAGCCCGGAAACGTCTGTACGCTGACATTGCGCCGGCTGTTCATCGGATAGAAAGCAGCGCGCCAGGTCTGACCACCGTTGATGGAGCGTCGAACCATCCCGGTATAATCATCGACACAGAATCCACGTTCGTGATTGGCGAAAGAAATGGCGGCCACGCTCTGCGCTGATACACTTGCGTCGACCCAGGACCGTCCGCCGTCAGTCGTACGGAAAATGGTCGCATTGGAAGGATTCGTCCCGGCGGTATTTCTTGAAGCGAACCAGCCGTGATCATTGTCGAGGAAGGTCAGTGTATTGTCGATGGGGAAACGCGCCGGGACCTGCTCCTCCTGACGCTGCCAGGTGCGCCCACCATCCCCGGTCAGCCAGATATCCGCCACATTCGTTTTTTCCGGATCCGGTGTAATGGCAACGCCGCGCTGTTCATCATGGAAAAACAGATTGCCGTAGCGCTCGTTGACTGTTTCGTGAAGCACTTCCCACTGCGCCCCGCCGTCGGTTGTTTTCATGATATGTCCGCTGCGGGTTCCGACAACAGCCGTTGCATTGCCGAAAGCATGAATACCGAGGACCTGCGCGTTGGTACCGGGCAGACGGGTATGCGACCAACTGCGCCCCCCGTCGCTGGACCAGGAGACGATGGCACTGTCGCGCGCAAGCCACAGGGATTCCGGGGGACCGAAGGCCACGGCATTCACCGGAGTGGACTGCGGCAGAGGCTGCACGATTTCCCATTCCGCGAGACTGACGCCACGGACGACAACCTCGAAGGGAAGCCTTGTTGTACCCTGATCATTCGCAGCTTCAATCACAAAAGTCGCACCGGGTGCAGCCGCGGACCAGCGGACAATACCAAGTGTTTCATCGATCACGGCACCCTCGGGAGCTTCCGCAAAACTGAACCGGGCGGCGGGCCAGGCATCGACGACCGGCGCGAACATAAACAGCTCCCCTGCATTCAGCGTATCGGCGGAGGGGATGGTTACGAACTGCGGCGCCTGCAGTGCAGGTTGTTTCCACTGCAGATCATACATTCCCCGGCCATGAGTGAATGCCCGCAATGTCCCGCTTCTCTCGTTGTAGGCGAAGCGCTGTACTGACACCGACGGCATGCCGATCCCGAGACGCTGCCAGCTCGCGCCATCATCTTCGGAAATAAACGCACCGAGGTCACTGCCGAGTATGATGTTTCCGTCGAGTTCGATCAAATCGTTGACCGGGATATCCGGCAGGTTCGCGTTGATGCTCCTCCATGTCCATCCGGTATCATCACTTCGCCAGACCTTGTCTATGCCGTAGCGGCTGTATGTGGCGTAGAGAATGCCCGGACGATAACTCCGTACGGAGCTGCAGTACCCGAGCGGGAGCAAGCCCGTCTCCACCACCCTCCAGTTCTCTCCCTCATCGAGAGACACCGCGACACCGCCGGCGGCGCCGCCCGCGAGCACGAGCTTCCCGTCGTACGGAGCGACGCTCAATGCTGATATGTAATAGCAGCCACCACCGGCGGGAAGAAGACAGGTATGTTTCAGCTGCCAGTCCATTCCCCCATTCGTCGATTTGTACAGACGCGACGTGCCAAGGTACATCAGATCGGGATTCCCCGGATCCATCGCATAATCGATATAGAACAGGGAGCGATCAAGACCGAGACCGCGCTGGGCAACACTCCAGGTTGCACCAAAATCGTCGGAACGAAAAAACTTCAAGGTCTCCCTGGTCGTGTACATAATACGCGGGTCATCAGGATGGATGATGCCATTCCCTCCGTCACCATAAAGTACGAGATTGAAATCCGGTGCGTCGGTAGACATCAATGTCCCGTTGTCCTGCGTCCCGCCAAACAGCACGGCATCACTTGATGGGTGCATGGCGCCACCGATGAACTGGGTGATGGACATGCCGTTATCGCGTTTTTCCCAGGTCGCCCCATTCTCACTACCGACATAGAAACCCCCGTCATTTCCGACGTAGACGATGGAGGGATCCTGACGATTAAAGGCAATCGCATGCTGATCGACATGGATGAGCCCACCGTATCCCTGATCCGGGACACGTGTCCAATGCTCACCGCCATCGGTGGAATAGATCAGCTTGACCCCCCCGGCATACACGATATCCGGATCCCCGGGATGCACGCCCATGACGTTGTCAAACCAGCCCTGTGAAACCATGTAGTCGAAGGGCACATTGAGTTTTATCCAGGTATCCCCGCCATCGGTGGTTTTGAACACACCGATCAGCGGTGTCGTCTCACCACCGGTGATAGCGGACACCCCGATGTAAAGAACATCAGGCTGCGCCGCACAGATACCGATGCTCGTCCTTCCCATCAGTGAGTCGGCAACACCCACGTCGAGTTGAAACCAACTGTCTCCCCCGTCGGTGCTTTTATACATGCCGTACCGTGCGGCAGTCCCGCCGCCAAAGACCTTGCTCGACTGTGTATAGAGTATGGAGGGGTTGAGCGGATTGATGGCAATATCGGACATACGGCCGGTGAGCACCAATTCCCAGGTGGCACCCGCGTCCATGCTGCGATACACACCGATACTGTCCGGATTGCGCACGCCATCGGGAATCGCGGCATAAAGGTTCGCAGTATTGATCGGGTCGATCACGATGAAACTGGCTCTCGCGTAGGGCGGAAGTGTCCCTTGTCCGATCTCGAACCAGGTATTTCCTCCGTCCACGCTTTTGAACATGCCGCCGCCATCAAAGGTACGCTGCGCATAACTGGCTTCTCCCGTTCCGGCATATATGATATTGGTGTCGACCGGATCGATGACAATGGCCCCCATAGCCTGCGTCGGCAAAAGATCGGAAACGCTGTGCCAGTGCATGCCCGCGTCGTAGCTGCGCCAGATACCACCACCGGCAGATCCGATAAACACAGTGTTCGCATTCATGGGATTCGCGGCCACGGTAACGATGCGTCCGCCGATATTCGACGGACCCATGTTGTGCCACTCAAAAACGGATTGTGCCCCACCTTTCCCCGCAGGTGTAAACAGCGACATTGACTGATGCATTTGTTCCCAGGCGCGGACACGGGCTCCTTCTGGAATGTCGCCGCCGGGATAGGTGACCCTGTCGTGGAAGTAACGCGCACGACCTTCCGGCTTCGAGGTCGCGGGAGCATCCTTGCCGGTGTTGAAGGATGCATCGTCCGGTACGATCAGATGTTCCTGTTGTGAACGGACAGCGCTGGTGAGAAGAAACACCAGTACGATAAAGACGGGGAAATTACGGTGCATACAATTCTCCTAGCGGGCAATGACAATGCGGCGCGTGACTGCCTCGCGGCCACTGCGCAGTGTGAAGAAATAAACACCGTTGGCGAAAGTCGAGGCATTCCATCCTGCGACATGCTCGCCTGGTTCCATCCCATGATCCAGCAGTATCGCGATTTCCTTGCCCTGTGTATTGTGGACCGTGAGGGTGACATGACCGGTACGGCTGGTGTGAAAAGGGATCATGACGGTCCCTGCCTCGGCATGTACCGGATTCGGCCATGCGTCACCGAGAGCGATGTCCCGGATTTCCGCGGGGGAACGCAGACCGGTGACAAGCGGATTGCCGATCTGCTTTTCGACGATTCCGGTTTTGGTCACTGCCCATCCCTGCAGCGAATCTGCGAACGTGCAACCGAGCATGTTGCCTGCGGGAATCAATGTGGTTTTCGTCCAACTCGCTCCTTCATCCCTGCTCACCCAGGCATGCTCGTCGCTGAGCACCCAGAGAACGCCGCTGACAGGATCGGTATGCAATCCGACGAGCCGTTCCCCACTCATAGGATAGAATGCGGAAATCCAGCGATTACCGCCACTGATCGTGCGGCGGATACGTTGCGACACATCATCGACCAGCCAGCCTTTGAGTGGATCGATAAACGCGATATCGGCGACGAATTCAATGCCTGTTCCGGCGGATTTCTCCTCCCAGGTCATGCCGCCGTCCACGGTACGGAAAACGCTCGCCGCACTCCTGTCATAATAATTCGATGAAGCGAACCATCCGTACTGCGCGTCGAAAAAATGCAGCGTATTATAGAAGGGGATATTCGCTGGCAGCCGCTGTTCGTTCCTGACCCAGTTTTCTCCGCCATCGGTGGTCATGAACACATCACTGCTGTCATTTGCGCCCTGGCTGACTGTGATGCCGCGATCGCGATCCCAGAAATGGATGTTGCCGAAACGTGAGTCAATACCGTACAGCTTGTCCTCCCAGCTCAGTCCGCCGTCTGTCGAATGCCAGATATGACCGCTGCCGGTATTCATCAGACTCTGCGGCCCACCCGTTCCGACAAACACATCATTCCTGTCGAACGCAAATACCGAGAGCACGGAGACCTCTGTCTCCGGAAGCTGCATATGCTCCCAACTGCTGCCGTCATCGAGCGAACGCGAAATCCGCGCCGTATCGCGTGCCAGCCAGAGCGAGCCGTCGGCGGCGTGGAATATGTGGTTGACATGGGCATCCATACGCTCGGGCTGAACGATTTCCCATTCCGTCGAAATTTCATCATCCATGTGCAGAGTGAAGGTCTGTGTCGTACTGCCCGCTGCATTACTCGCTTCGATGGTAACACGCGCGGTGCTTTCCGTAGCTATCCAGCGGACGGTACCGAGAACTGCATCAATGGTCGCACCCTGCGGTGCCTCGATCAGTCTGAAGGTCGGACGTGGCCAAGCATGCACGACGGGTGCGTAGACATAGGACTGAGACCGATGGAGAGTTGTCGCCTCCGGCAGGGAAACAAACACCGGAGTGCGCTCTGCGGGTTCGGTCCACTGCAGATCATACATTCCCCGGCCATGCGTAATAGCGCGCAGGACACCGGTTTCTTCCTGATAAAGCAGGCGCTGCACTGAAACAGCAGGCATGCCGCTGCCGAAGCGCTGCCAGTTGACACCGTCATTATCGCTGATGAAGGTCCCGAGATCAGTGCCGACAATCAGCCGGCCGTCAAGAGCAATAATGTCATTGACGGGAATATCCGGAAGATCACCGGAGATGTTCGTCCATTCCGCACCGAAATTCGTGGACTTCCACACCTTCTCTACGCCATAGGCGCTGAAGGTCGCATACATGATGCCCGCTTCCCAGGTGCGGAACGCCGTGCACGTCGCACGCGGAAGCGTTCCCGAGTTCATCTGCCAGGTACGGCCTCCGTCGAAGGACACACCGGTTTGTTCAGGAGCTGCGGCAAGAATGAGATTGTTATCGTACGGCGCGATACTCACTGCCGTGATGTAATAGCAGGAACCACTGACAGGGAACATACAGGTGTTGAGCTGCTCCCACGACTTCCCGCCGTTGCTGCTGCGGTAGAGCCGGTATGTCCCGAGATACAGGACGTCAGGGTCTTCCTTGTCCATTGCATAGGCGATGTAGAACAGCGAGCCCTCGTTGGGAAGATCTCCCTGCGCCCAGCTCCATGTGCGTCCGAAATCCTCGGAACGCCAGAGCTTGAGCCGCTCCTGCGTCGTATAGATGATATTCGGTTGCGTCGGATGAATGTAACCGTGCCCGCCGTCGCCGTAGAGCGACAGATCGAAGGCCGGCTGTTGATCGGATATCAGGGTGCCATTATCCTGTGTGCCGCCGAACAGAAATGCGTCATTGCCCGGATACATGTCACCGCCGATGAATTGTGTAATCGAGAGGCCGATGTCCCGTTTTTCCAGCGTCTTTCCCTCATCGGTCAGGAGGTACAGTCCCCCGTCGTTTCCGATGAACACACGATCCGGATCCATAGGGTCAAAGCTGATTTCATGCTGATCGACATGCAGGATACCGCCCGCGAGTTGATCGGCGATGCGATCCCAGTGCCTGCCACCATCGCTGCTGCGGATCAGTTTCACACCCCCGGCATAGACGATGTCCGGATCAGTCGGGTGCACACCGATGATGTTGTCGAACCAGCCCTGCGGCAGCAGGTAGTCGAAGGGAACTGACAGTTTCTCCCAGCGCGCCCCGGCATCGGTGGTTTTGAAAATCCCGAGCAGCGGGGTCCGTCCACCGCCTGCGAGTTCGGAGACTCCGAGATAGACCACATCCGGCTGTGTAGCGCAGAGCCCGATGGCCGTCCGCCCGATGAGCGAGTCGGTCACACCGATATCGAGTGCTATCCAGTTATCGCCACCGTCGGTGGTTTTGAATACACCGTAGCGTTCAGCGGTATAGCTGGTGAGTACCTTGCTCGACACGGTATAGAGGATGTCGGGATCGAGGGGATTGATGGCCATGTCCGTCGTTCTTCCACCGAGCACCTGCTCCCATTGCAGGCCGCCGTCAGTGGAACGCCAGATACCGTTGAGCGTCTGGTCATCCATGCCATAGGGAATGGCGGCGTAGAGAATGTCGGGTTGCAGCGGATTGATGGCCATGTCCGAGATGCGTGCGGTGAGCGGCAGTGTGCTCTCTCCGACCCGGAACCAGGTCTCTCCCGCATCTGTGCTTTTGAACATGCCCGCGCCGCTGAAGGAAAAACCACCAAAGCTGGCGTCTCCGGTCCCGGCATAGACAATATTTGTATCAATGGGATTGATGACAATCGATCCCATTGCCTGCGTAGGAAAGTCGTCGGACAACGATGTCCATGTCCTGCCGTCATCCCACGAGCGCCACACGCCTCCGTCAGCGGCGCCGACATAAACGGTGGAGGGATTCAGCGGATTGAGCGCGAGCGCAAAAATCCGTCCTCCGATATTATTCGGTCCGACATTGTTCCACTTGAGTTCCGTCGTCCCCTTGCCCAGCGGCAGATAGTCCGGAAGCTTCAGCGCCTGTTCATAAGCGCGGGATTGTCCCCCGGTAGGCGCGTGCGTATTGGGCCAGGCAACACGATTGAGAAAATATTCATACCGTGCCTCCGCATTGCTTTTCATGCGCTGCCGCTCGGCATCTCCCGGATGATGAATCAATGCGTCCTGCGCGACAGCGCCGGCAACACCAGCGAAAAAAATAAAGAGAAAGAAAACCATGCCAATGCGCATAACAACCTCATACTTCGTCTGCGTGCGTAAATCGGGAACAGGGTGAACTGTACCTATCATAGAAAATCTACGACTACCCGGTCATAATGTCAATTACTATCGTCAGGTAAGTGCAGAACCCCGCGGTTTCCCCTCGCAGACTGAACCCCGCCGCATCCGTCAGAAAACGCCCCTGTGCCCGCCCCTCGCATAATCTCCTCCTGTGCCGTCAGCCTTCATGCTCGTTTTCGATTTCAACCCGGTTGGTTGTCATGTCAATGCGCAGGTGGATGGTATTGGGTCTGCAGCAGACCTGGCAGTCTTCAACGTAGATTTGATCCTCACCGGCGGAAAAATCGACGAAGATCTCGTTGACTTCGAAGCACCAGGCGCAGCGAAATATCTTTCGCATGATTCGGCTCCGTTTTTCAAAGTGCTTGCCGTCAAACTAGGCAGAAGTCAGGCGATTGTCAAGGAAAATCGGTATGTGTTTATTCGCTGATGCTCTTCTCGTATTCTTTTGCGTACTGCAGGATTGCCTCGTAATACAGTTGCGCCAGATGCTCCTGTCCCGCATTCGATGCGAGAAATTTTTCTTCCTCGGTATTGCTCAAAAAGCCGCTTTCGATCAACACGCCAGGCATGGATGCCCCTACGAGCACGTAAAAACCCGCCTGCTTGACTCCCTTACTCGGAATACGGGCATTCTTCTTGATTCCTTCGTGCATGATCTCGGCGAATTGTTCGCTGTATTTCACATAAGCGCTCTGAGCCATGTTGACGAGAATGAAACTCTCATCATCGAGCTCGGCATACCTGTTCTCGTAATCCTCCTCCAGTTTGACGACCGAGTTCTCGAATTCCGCGATACGTATCGCTTCCTTGGTGCGTCCGGGACGCAGGATATACACCTCAAATCCACTTGCGGAAGAGGGTTTGGCTTCGGTGGAATTGCAGTGAATGGAGACGAAGAGTTTTCCCTGCGCGGCATTGGCGATCTTTCCGCGCTTATGCAGCGGGATGAAGGTGTCGTCTTTTCGCGTGTACACGACCTTGACACCGGGCATCCCCTTTTCTATCAATCTCCCGAGTTTGAGTCCGATGCCGAGAACGATATTCTTTTCCTTTATGCCACTGACGCCGATTGCGCCGGGGTCCCTGCCTCCATGTCCCGGGTCGATGACGATACAATCCAGTTTCCATTTGGAGCGATCGCGATTCTGTTTCCCGCGGTCGGCGGCGCTGGCCGCACTCCGGTCCACCTTCCTGATCAGGGAAACGAGCAAATCCCCGCTCTTGACATCGCGACTGATTTTCTCTGAAGTGAAGCGTTCGTTCAGCGTGAAGGTAATGCGGGCATTCGCACCCAGTTGCTCGGCCTCGACCGTGGTGACACCCTGACCATCGGTGGGCGTCTGTCGCAGTTCGTTGGCATCGACGCTGATTCCCGGGAGATCGACGACCAGCCGTCCGTCCTTGAGATCACTTTCGTATTTTCCGATTTTCCCCCTCGCATGTATGCGAATCAGTGTCCCGTTCCTGCGTGTATCCACACTGATGCGTGGCACATCGAAGGAGGAGGCTTTCTCTGCAGTGATTGCACGGGGCGCAAGCGCGGGCGACCCCCCCGTCGTTTGCATCGTGCCGCTCGCCTGCGTCGCGGTGCTCGCCTGCGTTTTGCTGCTCGGAGCAGGCAGGACCCCCGTAACCCGCGCGATGGGTTTGCCGGTGCTGGTCACAACCAATTCTGATTTTTCCTGATCAAGCAGCAGTGCCTTTCCCCAGACCCGACTGATCAACGGAAGTGCGGCGGCCAGAGGCACGTAGTACGCGACCCTTGTTCGCATCACTTCCAGGGGGAGCTGAACAACTTCACGGATGGTGTTTTCTCCGTGAGCGATCACGACGACAAACGGATTTCCCGCAGTCATCTTGAGACGACTGTCACCAATGCGAATTTCGATCTTGCCCGCGTCCGCGCTTTCATAAGAAGGAAAGCCGAGTCCATCGCTGAATTCATTGACGGAAGCATACAGCACTCCCTGATGCGCAAACGCGGGAATGGAGAATGCACGCTCACCGAAGACGACGCGCAAGGACGCGACATCCGCCCGGACGGAGACAGGAAACAGTAACGCCAGAGCCAACAACAGCGCCACACCGGGCGTCCTCCTGAGCACAGGGCGGGAAAGGGATTGTCTATGTCGTATCGCCAGAATGAAATCCTGTGTTCTCATTGCATTACCTCCTTGATATCCTTCCATTCGTCATCCGATGTCCTGCATTTCGGGTCTCCTGTGCAGGTATTTCATCCAGGATCGGGCTGATTGCGTATCGCTCTCCGGAATGCTGCACCGTTATTGGCGTTTGATGACGACGACCGTCTTGTCATCTGAATATACACCATCCGCACTGAATGTCTGAACATCCTGCAGCAGCTCGAGGCAGATATCCTTGGCAGTGCCTGTTGCATGCCGTTTGATAATTTCAATGATACGCTCCTCGCCGTATTCGACTTCCCCGTCGTTGGCTTCGCTGATGCCGTCGGTATAGAGCAACAGCACGTCACCGGAGAGAAGATTCGTGTTTGTGACGGTGAACTGCGCATCGGGAATCAGACCGATGACGGGACCGGTCACGGTCAACTCCGTGCATTCCCCGCTGTGCGCGTGATAATGGATGGGCTTGCTGTGCCCGGCATTCGAATAGAGCAGCAATCCCTCCTCACCTGCAAACAGCTCGCAGTAACACAGTGTGAGAAAGCGTTCGTGCGGAAATATCCGATGGTTGATTGCGTTGATACGCCGGAGCATCGAAGAAATCTTGCTCTCTGTTTCGACACTCATCATCAGGGCACCTGCGACGAAGAGCGCCTGCACAGCAGCGGCAAAGCCCTTGCTGGCAGCGTCGCCGATACTGATACCCATACGGTCGGGATCCTCCGGCAGGGGATAGTAATTGAAGAAATCCCCGCCGACAGTTCTCTCCGGGACACTGATACCGTAGAGTTCGTAGTTGCCGAATGAATACTCATGCTCAGGCAGGAGACGGCGCTGAAGATCGCGCGCGAGATCCATTTCCGACTGCAGACTCCGTTTCTCCGCCTCCGAGCGGCGACTGTTGAGCATCTGCGTCACCGCCTGGCCGGCAATGCTGAGAATATATTTCAACTCCGGCTCCACTTTCTCCGCATTGAAGGCCATCATGTATTCGAAATACGCGATCTCACCGATTTCGACACGATTGCCTATCCCCGTCGCAGAATAGCGGATGATTCCCTTCTCCCGCAGTTTGTGATTGGTCTCGTTGGCCAGGACGGTACGTCTGCGCGCGACCTGCTCGAACACCGCATAGCCTTTCAGCCGTATTTCAAATCCCGTTACGACCGGATCGATGTTTCCATGTTCGTAGACAAGACGGTACTTCTTGTCATCCGGCAGGAGTTTCCATATCCGTCCTCCGGTGATACTCGTGCGTTCACTACGCACGATTTCCTCAAGGATGGCCGTCAGCATGTCCTCTTCCGAGGCGAAGGAACGGGAACCGATGTTTTCAATAAGACGGTAAAGTGTACGCTGTGTCATGGTCGTTGCAAATCAGACATGATGCTAAATGAAAATAATTATTTTTTTCCCCAAAGCGTACGCCAGGCAAGGATGACGACGAGAAAGAGAACGAACCCGCCTGTAAGGAAGGGCCAGGATGTTCCCAATGCCTGGAAGACAAACGCTCCCCAGACGGGACCGAGCACACGGCCCAGTGAACCGAGGGACTGATTGATGCCGAGAACACCACCCTGTTCCTTCTCGTCGGCATGCCTGGAAATCAGGCTCAGGCAACTCGGCGTCATCACGCCTGTTCCGACGGACAGCACGGCAAGGACGACCAGCAACGACCATGTGCCGGGCGCGAAGGGGATCGCGGTCAGTCCGATCGATGTCAGCAACGCACCGGCAACGAATAAACGCCGTTCTTCAATGAAGCGGCTCAGCCAGCGGATGAGTCCCCCTTGTGTGATCGCGCTGATAATACCGATAAAGCCGAAAAGATACCCCACCTCACGTTCGGTGAAACCGAATTCCCGCGTGGAAATCATCGGAAATGTTGCGTAGATATTCGCATACCCGAAGGTAATCAGAAAGAACAGCAGCAACAGAGGACCGACAAACGGCCTGCGCAGGGCCTGTATCAGCAATCCAATCCGGAAATCCCCCACTGACGCTGTGATTCCTGACGACTCCGGAATCCCGGCGGACACCGCCTCCCCTTCTTCCGGCTTTTCATCATCCGCACTTTCAGCCGCCTTCTTTCTGCTGTGGAGGGATTCCGGCAAGGCAAAAAACGCAGTAAGCAGGGCAATGGCGGAGAATATCGCCGCAGCGTATCCGGGGATGGAATAGCCGTACCCCACCAGAGCGCCGCCGATAAAAGGACCAAACACAAAGCCCAGACCAAATGCCGCGCCGATGAGTCCCATACCACGAGCACGCTCCTCGGGACGTGTGACATCGGAGATATATGCCTGCGCTGCAGAAATATTCGCGCCACCGATACCCGCGAGCATGCGCGCGAGAAAGAGCATCGCCAGTGATTGCGCCATGCCGAAAAGAATATATCCGATGACCGTCAACAGCAGACCGAATAAGAGAATCGGCCGTCTGCCCAGCCGGTCGGAAAGACGTCCCCAAAGCGGCGTAAACAGCAATTGCATGAAGGAGAAGCTGGCCACCAGCAATCCCACCATGATGTCACTGGCACCGAACCCGGCTTCCGCATACGAAGGAATAATCGGGATGACAATGCCGAAGCCCAGAAGATCGATGAAGGTGATCAGAAATATGATCGCGAGCGGTGTTTTTCTCATGCGTTCAACGAGCCCCTGTCATATCCAGGCAGCCACGAGCGCTCCCGGCCGGCCGGTGCATGCACGCGAACACTGCAACACGCTGTATCATACAGGCATGCGGACAGTGCTCCCTTCCATCGCGCGGAAAGACCCGATCCGCACCCACCGTACGGGGTGTGATAAATGATATATCGCATAAATTCAAATGACACATTCATGAAAGCGGGACTATCTTTAAAGGTATTGAGACATGCGGTGAATTCCAATTCCGGCGATTCTACGATTTTTCCGGAATCGCCGCACTTGACTATATTCAAAAGACCTGTTGTCTCACGACTCCTGAACGCAATGTCACTTCTTTCCCATCTTGCACGTCCCGGATTCCTTTTCTGCCTTCCGTCGCTGTTTTTCGTCTGTCTTCTCCCGCTCGGCGCCTGCGCGAGCGGTGAAACACCGACGGGGAACACTCTGCCGAAAGACAGCACGAAGATCTCCGACACGACATGGGTGGAAGACAGTGTAGTGGTGTACACACAACCTTCCACACTGTGCATTATCGATGATGCACGGCTGGATGAGATTTCCGGTATTGCTTCTTCGCGACTCATCGATGGTGTGTTCTGGATGCATAACGACAGTGGTGACGAACCCCGGATGTTTGCCGTTGACAGCAACGGAGTCACGCTGGCGGTCTGCACTTTTGACGGAGCGCAGAACGTCGATTACGAGGATATGGCGTCCGTCATACACGACGGCACTGCGTGGCTGTACATCGGCGACGTCGGCGACAACAGCGCCGGGCGTGCATCGGTTACAATACACCGGCTTCCGGAACCGGAGGTGCAAACGGGATGGCGTGACAGGGCGTTAACAGTGGCAGTGGAATCCGCGGTGTTCCGTTATCCCGACGGAGCCCGGGATTGCGAGGCGTTGATCGTGGATCCGCGTGACGGACGCATCGTATTGCTCGATAAAAGCACGACATCCTGCGCGATGTACGCGGCTGCCTGGCCCGGCGACGGAGAGGAAGCAGCACTCGAACATCTGGGAAGTTTTCGTCTCCCCTTCGATTTCGCATTCTGGCGGCTGGTGACCGGGGCGGACATCCATCCGGGCGGACAGCGGGTGCTTCTCCGCACGTACAACGCCGTGCTGGAATACGTCGTCCCGC
Source organism: Bacteroidota bacterium (assembly GCA_018224345.1). Lineage (GTDB taxonomy): Bacteria > Bacteroidota > Ignavibacteria > SZUA-365 > SZUA-365 > SZUA-365. The sequence continues at coordinate 3,622 of JAGTUW010000259.1, read as the reverse complement.
CCGGCACACCGCTACGTGGTCTGTTTGACTCGGCCCCGGCACATATTTTCAGCACTCCGGGGCTCATACAGGCCGAGGCCGTCTGTTACAGCCGCGATGGCCGCGACATTCTCACCACTTCCGAGGGGGTCCGTCCACCGCTGCTCATCCTCCGCCACGCTTATTAAAATATTTTTTTTCTTTTTTTTTCATCGTCCTGCAACTTCTCCTGTTTCGCATCGTACAGCTCAGATATGCTGTACAAAACAATTTCGAAACAACTTTTCTACTGGAGAGAACGATGAAATACACACTGCCCACACTGACGCTTCTGCTTGCCATTCTTGTCCTTCCGTTCAACACGCTCACAGCCGAGAAACCGGAACCCCTGACTGACCGTCAGACTGAACTGATAAAAAAGAATGTTCTGACGAATCTCGACCATCCTTCGCTGGAGGTCCGTGCCGGGACAATGCAGCTTCTGATAGAATTGAAGCAAGCCCATCCCGATTACGATGTCAGTTACGCTGTGTTTCCGATGATGGACGTCCTCAAGAACGATGAGAAGCCGGAATTCCGCATTCTCGCTGCACTGACACTGTATCATCTGGATTCAGAAGTCGGCCGTTTTGCAGTAGAACGACGCGCGCAGTTCGATTCCGATGACCGGGTTGTGCGCCATTGCGCATCCCTCGCCCGGAACTGGGAGAAGAAAGAAATTTCCACCGATCTGATCACGGAAGTCAAACAGGCCCTCTGAAGAATCGTTGCGTGACCGACACAGAATATCTGTTGCGGCACGTGTCCACTCCCCGGGCCGCTTCGCACCGGACCTTGTGCCAGCCCCCTCTCCTTCGCAGGAGAGGGGGTTTGCTGTAACAGGAGATATTGAGCGCGGGGCCTCAACGCTCATGCACGATTTTTAATTTTTGCGGACTTTCGCTAGCTTTTCTTTTCTTCTCCGGGTGTCATCCCCGCCCGAGCCATCCCCACATCGCGCAAAGATCCAGGAGAGTGTATGGAAGCAAACTCGAGGAGTCTCCCAAAGAACGCATACAAAGTTCTCAAGCCGGGAGAATCGTATATCCCTGTCGTCCCACCGACAGTCACACCACGGGAAATCAGTCCCTATTCCGTCGGGTGGGGGTTGTTCTTCGCCGTGCTGTTCTCCGCGGCAGCCGCGTATCTTGGCCTGAAGATCGGCCAGGTATTCGAGGCGGCGATTCCGATTGCGATCATCGCTGTCGGTATTTCCACGGCGCTGAAGAGAAAAAACGCTCTTTCGGAAAACGTCATTATTCAATCTATCGGCGCCTCAAGCGGAGTCGTTGTCGCAGGCGCGATTTTCACCATCCCCGCACTGTACATTCTCGACCTTCCCGCGAATTTCTGGCATGTCTTTCTCGCCTCGATGTTCGGCGGTTTTCTGGGTATTCTCTACCTGATTCCCTTCCGCCGCTATTTTGTCAAAGATATGCACGGACACCTTCCCTTCCCAGAAGCAACCGCCACAACGGAAGTACTGGTCGCGGGTGAAAGCGGCGGCAACCAGGCGAAGACGCTGCTCGTCGCATCGCTGGTCGGCGGATTGTACGATTTCATGGTAACGACCTTCGGTATGTGGAAGGAAGTGTTCTCCAGTAAAGTCATTCCGGGACTGGACATGCTCGCGAGCACCTTCCGCATCGAATTCCGGATGAATATCCTTGCTGCGGTCACAGGACTCGGCTATATCATCGGACTCAAGTATGCAGCCATCATCGCTGCGGGTTCTTTCCTTTCATGGTTCCTCCTTATCCCGCTCATCGCCTATATCGGTGATGCCCTGACCGTGCCGATCGGGACGGGAGTCACACGGCTGATAAGCGACATGGACGCCCAGTCGATTTACTTCACCTACGTGCGTCATATCGGTATCGGTGGTATCGCGATGGCGGGTATCATCGGTATCATCAAAAGCAGCGGTATTATCTTCGGGGCATTCAAGCTCGCAGCCGCGGAAATCTTCGGGAAAAAAGAACACAGCATCAACAGCAGCGCAACACGGACAGACAAAGACATCCCGATGGGCACGGTGGTTTCGCTTATCGTGGTTGTCCTTCTCGGGCTGTTCGTCTTTTTCTGGCTGGATCTCACCGGAAATCTCGTGCAGGCAATCACCGGACTGCTCATCGTCGCGATCGTCGCTTTTCTCTTCACTACCGTCGCAGCCCGGGCGATCGCCATCGTCGGTTCCAACCCCGTCTCGGGTATGACACTGATGACACTGATCATCTCCTCATTCATTCTCGTGCAGGTCGGGCTCACCGGACCCAGCGGCATGGTCTCCGCACTCATCATCGGTGGTGTTGTCTGCACGGCGCTGTCTATGGCGGGAGGGTTTGTCACGGATCTGAAAATCGGCTACTGGCTCGGCAATACACCGATGCAACAGGAACGCTGGAAGTTTCTCGGGACCATACTTGCGGCGGCATCGGTCGGCGGTGTGATCATACTGCTCAACGCCACCTATGGATTCACCGGTCCGGGCGCACTCCCTGCACCGCAGGCCAACGCCATGGCCGCGGTCATTCAGCCGCTGATGTCCGACCAACCGGCACCGTGGGTACTGTATATCGCCGGAGCGCTCTTCGCTCTGACACTCGAAAGCATCAAAGTGCCACCACTGGCCTTCGCACTGGGGATGTACCTCCCGCTGGAGCTCAATACCCCTGTGCTTGCCGGCGGTATCATTGCGCATTTTGTCTCCACACGTTCAAAAGACGACGCGCTCAACAACGCACGTCGCGAACGGGGCACACTCATCGCATCAGGACTCATCGCCGGTGGCGCGATCATGGGCGTTCTCAGTGCGGGACTGAAATTCTTCGGTATCAATTACAGTGACTTCGGCTGGACCTGGGCCGAGGGTACCGGGGCAGAATTCCTCGCCATGGGTATGTTCGGCATCATTGCCGCGTATCTGTACTGGGATTCCATGCGCGCAAAGAAACCTGACTGAGACATAACGGATCACCAGAATCCACGCAAATGCGATCCGGAACATAATGAGTGTTCATCGCGCGGTTGATACGATGGATCGCAGAAAGAACAAGTCCGTATATGAAAGAACAGGAGCACAATGTGTGCTCCTGTTCTCATACGGGGATATGTGAGCGTTCATCACCGCTCGGTAATACGCACCGTCACGCTGACTTCCTTTCTCATCGTGATATTCTTTTCATCACCCATTTCGTCCTCGGCGATATAGATGCGGTTGGTTTCTTTCTGCATGCGTTCGACGAAGAACTGCTCCGCAGAGTTGTACACGACCGTGCCTTCCATTTCAGTGGCAAGGGGCATGGCCTCACGCTGACGTTCGGTTTCGCTGACATCGATCGTATAATCGAAATCAATAAACTCTTCCGCACCGTCACGCGGCGTCCCGCTTCCAAGAATGATACGGTCCTGATTGGCGCGTCGCAGCGCATAGGCCGTCTTGAACAGCACGGGATCGAGTACGCGGCTCAGCATTGCAAAGGCCAGCCCTTCACTCACTTCCTCGGCCGCGGAAGTGACCGTCAGATCACCGATCGCACCGTCATCCGCCGCAACGAAACGGAAGGACCAATCGACGATGTCCGACGTTGCATCGCTGTCCTGT